>NZ_JABVBF010000019.1 GCF_013344765.1 Acinetobacter lactucae | reverse complement strand
TAATAAGGTAACTTATGATGATTCTCTAGTTTATGGTTATAAATAAACCAGATAAAGCACTTAAAATATTAGTTTAGGATAATAGCAATATGAAAATTCATACATTAACTGCTGCTCTATTCGCTACAGGTAGCATTTTTAATGTAGTTCATGCTGGGGGTACTATATATCCACAACTTGCACCTATTTATGTAAAAGCAGATCAACAGGACCAATTCGGTCTAACCAATACAGCTACTCAAGGCACAATAACAAAAGAACATTTAGCAAATCGCCCATTATTACGTCCAGCTGAAGTATTAGAAACTATTCCAGGAGTTATCGTTACTCAACATAGTGGAGATGGCAAAGCAAACCAATATTTTTTACGTGGTTTTAACTTAGATCATGGAACAGACTTTGCGACCTCAGTAGATGGAATTCCTATTAACATGGTTACCCATGCTCATGGACAAGGCTATACGGACTTAAACTTTTTGATTCCTGAGCTCATCGACAATTTGACCTATCATAAAGGTGCGACCGATATTACGGATGGTGATTTTGCATCAGCAGGCACGGCAAAAATAAGAACTATATCGGCTGTTGAACAGGCATTTATACAAATGACCTTGGGTTCAAATGAGTACCGTCGCATATTAACGGCAGGCTCAACCGAGTTTGCTGGTGGTACCTTACTTGGCGCATTTGAAGGGATGAGCAATGATGGACCTTGGGATTATCCAGAAGATTTAGAAAAGCAAAACTATTTACTCAAATATAGTCGAGGTAACCAAAATAATGGTTGGAATTTTATGTTCAATCATTATCAATCTAACTGGAACTCAACTGATCAAATTGCGCAAAGAGCGGTATCCTCTGGCCTAATAGGAAGATATGGCAGCCTCGATCCTAGTGATGGTGGGAAAACCACCCGCACTGCTTTTTCTTTAGAGAAAAATTCGAGTGATGACGTTCATCAAACTAGATTAAATTTATATGGTGTCCATTCGAAACTTAATCTATTTTCTAATTTTACTTACTATCTAGTTGACCCAATTCATGGTGACCAATTTGAACAAGCAGAAAACCGAAAGATATTAGGTGGATCTATTAATCATAACTGGAACACCAAATGGTTAGGACTAGACATGATCAATACCATGGGAACATCGTTCAGATATGATGATATTGATGGTCTAGGCTTGTATCAAACGGAAAATCGTCAACGTTTCAATACAATTCGTGAAGATCATGTTAAAGAATTATCTCTTGGTGTTTGGGCCCAAAACCAGACTCAGTGGACACCTTGGTTAAAAAGTATTGCTGGTTTGAGAGCAGATTATTTTAATTTTGATGTTCATTCTGATCTAGCTGCTAACTCCGGCAAAACAGATGACCATATTTTAAGTCCCAAAATTAGTTTTGTATTTGGTCCATGGGCAAATACAGAATATTATCTCAACTATGGTTATGGGTTTCATAGCAATGATGCCAGAGGAACTACAATTCATCTAAACCCCGACCCTAGAGATGAGGGTTACATGGAACCAATCCAATCTGTGTCCCCTCTCGTCCGCACAAAAAATGCAGAACTAGGAATACGTGGAGAATGGATATCGAACTTAACAACAACTCTCGCTTTCTGGCAGTTAGATTCTGATTTTGAATTAGTATTTGTAGGTGATGCTGGAACGACAGAAGCGAGCCGACCAAGTCGCCGTCAAGGGATCGAATTGAGTCATTTCTATAAACCAAATTCTGATTGGTTGGTTGATGTTGACATGGCTTGGTCAAAAGCCCGTTATAAAGATGATGCTTCTGAGGGTAACTATATTCCTGGAGCAATTAATACTACAGCCTCAGCAGGAATTAACTATACTCCTTTAAAGCCATGGAGTTTAGGCGTAAGAATGCGGTATTTTGGCCCACGTCCATTAGTTGAGGATAATAGTGTTAAGTCCAGTTCTTCAACATTAGTAAATTTACAAACCACTTATCGATTTAATAAAAATTTTCAAGCCCAAATAGATATCTTGAATCTATTTAATCGCAAGGTAAATGATATTGAATACCTATATGAATCTTGCTTAAAAACCGAACAAACCACCTCCGAATGCAATGCACTAACTCCTACTCGAGAAGGGATCATTGACAAACATAATCACCCTGCAGAAGATCGAGCTTACCGCTTTTCAGTAAAATATTCTTTTTAATCACTTAACTTCTTAAGGCAACAAAAAAGCCCTAAACCATTATAGTTTAGGGCTTTTCAAGTCATGTAAAGCTATTCGAGTTTATATGACTTTAAATCTTGGTAGGTATATCCAGACTCGAACTGGAGACCTCTACGATGTCAACGTAGCGCTCTAACCAACTGAGCTATACACCTAGAATGGAAAGCATAATATTCATTTTTCAAAAGCAAAACAAGTGATTTTCAATTGAAAAAAATACAAATGAGCAGACTTTAAGCAAACTCTTTTTCATTTTCCAAAAAAGAAAAACGGTACATGGTTTAACCACATACCGTTTCTTTAGCTGAATATTAACCTTAACTTAACAAGGGCATTTCTTTAAATTGCCACCTGCCGATGGATATCTCGAATCAACACAATGACGGTAGAAAGTCTTCGCATCCATAGGGGTTAAATCAGGATGATGAGCTTTCATGTGTTCCAGATAAGTTTGGTAGTCTGGAACCCCAACCATCAGTCGAAAGCTTTGCTGCAAACGCTGCCACAAGGTTGCAATGCGTGACCAATTCTTTGGAGAAAGTAATAGCTCTTTTTGCGAGAGCACCGTCATTTTGATGATTTTCGCAATAATGACAGTTCCATTTTTTGCAAATTTAAAATTCATCATGACTCTCCTCGTGGGGTGACCACCTCTGGGTCCGCATATACAGCTGGTGCTTCATGAGCTGTTGGTGTCGGGCTTGCTAATGCACGGCGCACAATACCAATTGCAGCAATCACCATTACAATCGCAACGATCATGAAGAAGCCACAAAGTGCAGCGTTGATTTGATTTGACATCACAATCGTCTGCATTTCTTCGAGTGTTTTTGCTGGTTTTAATATCTCACCACGAGCAATCGCATCTGAAAATCTATTCGCTTGCGCTAAGAAACCAATCTTTGGATTTTCGTGGAAAATCTTTTGCCAACCCGCAGTCATACAGGTAATAAACAAGAAAATGGTTGGGAAAATCGTTACCCATACATATTTTTCTTTTTTCATTTTAAACAGAATAACTGTACCCAAAATGAGCGCCATTGAAGCCAACATCTGGTTACCCACACCAAATAAAGGCCATAAGGAGTTAACACCACCAAGTGGATCAATCACACCTTGATAGACGAAGAAGCCCCATCCACCTACCGCAACAGCTGTTCCTAGTAAATTACCAAAGAATGAGCTTGAAGATTTAACCGCAGGAATAACAATACCCACAGTGTCTTGCACCATGAAACGACAAGCACGAGTACCCGCATCTACAGCAGTTAAAATGAATAATGCTTCGAATAAAATCGCAAAGTGGTACCAGAACGCCATCATGGCACGGCTATTAAAAATTTCCGAAATGATATGTGCCATACCAATCGCAAAAGTCGGCGCACCACCCGTACGTGAAAGAATCGAGCTTTCACCCACTTCTTGAGCCAAAACGGTTAACATTTCAGGAGTAACGACAAATCCTAGATTACGCACAGCTTCTGCCGCTGATTCTACAGTTGTACCAATTACAGCCGCAGGAGCATTAATCGCAAAGTACACGCCAGGGTCTAAGACAGTTGCACAGATCATCGCCATAATACCGACGAAAGATTCCATGAGCATGCCACCATAACCAATCACACGAATATCAGCTTCGTTATTCACGAGTTTTGGTGTTGTACCACTTGATACAAGTGCATGGAAGCCAGAAATAGCACCACAGGCAATAGTAATAAATAGGAATGGAAATAAGCTACCGGAGAATACAGGACCAGTACCATCAATAAAATGAGTCACTGCTGGCATTTTCAATTCAGGTAATGCAATCACAATACCCACAGCCAAGCCAAGAATGACACCAATTTTAAGGAATGTTGATAGATAATCACGTGGTGCTAACAATAACCAGACTGGTAAAACTGATGCAATAAATCCATAGATGATTAAGCACCATGTGAGCTGTGTACCTGTTAAAGTGAAAAATTCACCCCAGTAAGGATCTGCTGCAACATGACCACCATAAACAATGGCAAGCATCATTAAGACGAAGCCAATAATTGAAACTTCAGCAATACGTCCCGGGCGAATAAAACGCATATAAACGCCCATAAATAATGCAATTGGGATTGTCGCTGCAATACTGAAAACACCCCATGGACTATGGGCAAGTGCTTTCACCACAACTAATGCCAGTACCGCAAGGATAATAATCATTACACCCAGCGCGCCGAGCATGACGACAATACCGGCAAAAGAACCGAGTTCTTGTTTTGCCATTTCACCAAGTGAGCGACCGTCTCGACGTGTTGAAATAAATAAAACTAAAAAGTCTTGTACTGCACCTGCCAGTACCACACCGACCAGTAACCAGATCGTTCCGGGTAAAAAGCCCATTTGTGCAGCCAAAATTGGTCCAACTAACGGCCCCGCTCCTGCAATTGCAGCAAAGTGGTGACCGAAAAGCACATATTTATTGGTGGGAACATAATCCAGACCATCGGCTAAACGATGTGCTGGGGTTAACCGTCTTGGGTTTAATTCAAATACTTTAGTTGCAATAAATAGACTATAAAATCGATATGCAATGCTATATACACATGCTGCAGCGAGTACAAGCCAAACCGCATTGACATGTTCACCACGGCTGAGTGCCAGCATCCCAAAAGAAATTGCACCTATTATTGCTACTAGGCTCCAGACCAGCTTGGAGGGAAGCGTAGATTTCGCTTGCATTGTGTCCATTCTTAACCTCTCAATAAATAACTACAGCATTTTTATATTGTTATGTACTGTTTTCTAACAAATCCTTGTGACTGTACTCCTCCTTTAATTTTTTTCCTCTTATACTTTCGCATAAAAAAAGGGATGATTTACATCATCCCTTCGATAATAGTGTATTTTTTAACTATTATGCACGCTCTAAATAATCGCCAGTACGAGTATCTACACGAACGCTTTCTTCTTGCTGAACAAATAACGGAACACGAACAACCGCACCTGTTTCAAGCTTAGCTGGTTTACCGCCACCGCCAGATGTATCACCACGTACGCCCGGATCAGTTTCAACAATTTTCAATACAACGAAGTTCGGTGGGCTTACTGTTAAAGGTACGCCGTTGAACAACATAATTGTACATTTTTCATTTGAATCGTCTTTTAACCATTTAGCAGCATCGCCCATTGCAATTTTGTCTGCCGCGATTTGCTCAAAAGATACAGGATCCATGAAGTTCCACATTTCACCATCGTTGTATAAGTATTCCATTTCAACTTCAACGATGTCAGCTGCTTCTAAAGAGTCACCTGATTTGAAAGTTTTTTCTAATACTTTACCGGTTTTAAGGTTACGTAATTTTACACGGTTGAACGCTTGACCTTTACCTGGTTTTACATATTCGTTTTCCATGATTGAACATGGGTTACCATCAAGCATAACCTTAAGGCCTGCTTTGAAATCATTTGTAGAATAATAGGCCATGAAAGGCACACTCCAAACTTAACAAGTCAACTATGCGATATAATGCGTTGTTGCATTATCTTAATCGTGTCAAATGATAAACTATTTATACCAAGAGCAAAACTGGCAATCTCAACTGAGTGACCTTATTACTGATCCTTCTGAATTGCTAAGCCTACTCGAGTTATCCTCAGAGCAGCTATTATCGGGTGCGATTCTGGCTTCTGAAAAGTTTAAATTGCGTGTTCCTCGCGCGTTCGTCGGAAAAATGAACGCTAAAAACCCGCTTGACCCGCTTTTGCTACAAGTATTACCTCATCATTTAGAGCTTGAAGAACATCCTGAGTTTGTCACTGACCCATTGGGTGAAGAAGCAGCAAATCAATTACCGGGTGTATTACATAAATATAAATCGCGCTTTTTACTCACTTTGACAGGTGCTTGCGCCGTTCATTGTCGTTATTGCTTCCGTCGTCATTTTCCCTATCAAGAAAATTTGCCAAAAAATGAAGACTGGCTAAATATTAAAAATTATATTGAAGCAAACCCGAATATTAACGAGATCATTTTGAGTGGTGGCGATCCCCTTACGCTTTCTAACCGGAAATTGGCACTTTGGTTAGAACGCCTATCATCTCTCAAACAAATCCAGATTCTGAGAATTCATTCACGAGTCCCAATTGTTATTCCTAACCGGATCGACGAAGAGCTGATTTCTTTATTAAAAAACAGTAGGCTGCGTATAGTTCTGGTGGTACACTCAAATCATGCTTCTGAACTTGATGACTTCACTTGTTCAAAATTGTTGCAGTTATCTGACCATCACATTACTGTACTCAATCAGGCAGTCTTGCTAAAAGGTGTCAATGACTCTGCACAGACCTTAGTTGATTTAAGTTATCGTTTATTTGAAGCTCGCGTTATGCCTTATTACTTACATGTTTTAGATAAAGTAAAAGGTGCGCAACATTTTGATTTAGAATCATCTGAGATCGATGATATCTATCGTGATGTGTTAGCGAACCTACCGGGATATTTGGTTCCTAAACTCGTCAGGGAAATTGCGGGCGAAAAGAATAAAACACCGCTTTTTGGGGCTACAACTTTTTGAGTTATATAATAAGTGATGATGAATAATGCGCTGTCGGACATTTTTCACAATCAAACCGCACTCACTCGTGAACGGTTAAGCTTTTGTGAAGCCAATATTAAAGATCTTAATGAATGGGTCACTAACCTTTCTATTATGCAACTCGGTGATACGTCAAAAGCATTATTCACCGCTATTTTAGAACTCAATGAATTAAAATGTAGTGAAACCTTGCGTTTTGATCTCATACAAACGCTTCATCCTACCATTAATAATGTGCTTGCAAGTCTAGAAAAAAACTTCTTTAACCAAGGAGTTATTAGTACAGATCGTAATGAACATATTATTGAATTAGCAATGTTACTCCGCTGTTATTTCGCTAGTATTTATTTAAATATTGCGCAAAATAGTCATGAGCAACTACAGCATCAAAAGTTTTCACTCTTTGCCTATAAGCAAAAAAAGAATTTGCAAACGGCACGTACTTTATCGACTTTTCATGCTCTACAACAATTAACGAGTCTGCTTTATCAGCAGCATATGCTCTATAGCGAACCTCTAAAAGGACAATGGTTAATTGCGCATCAGCTTTATGAAACCGCAGTTCAACACAGATACCATCTCATCAATATCAACCATATTCAGGGCATACATCACCCTCTAGCAAATATTACACAAGCTTATGCTCAACTGATTTTGCTCGATATTTTAAATACGAACCAAATTCGCCAGTCAGAAATTCAGGCATTATTTCAATGTAGTTTTGACTGGGCAAGAATGATTCATATTTTGCCGAAAGATACAGCATCAACGAAATATGTGGTCGATCCAAATAAAGATCATCCACCAGTTTATAATACAAAACGTAGTTCTAATTTTAACCCTAGCATCTTTATAGGAACGCAAGCTTTACTTGAGCATGTCACTGCAACCATGCATAAAAATGCTCAATATATTTCAAAGAATGAAAAGTTTTATTTAAGCCCAGCTTTAAAGTTTCATGTTCAGACGATTTTAGGAACAACCGCTCAACGTCGTCATGAACGTTATGAATACAATGCAGAGCTACAAATTTGTTTTGGTTTAAGCACGGCTCACTTCTATCTATCAAAAGCAAAAAACTTTGAAGAAACGCTACAGCTTAACCATAACTATAATTTACAAAGCGAATCTAAAGTTTTATCAAACTTAGAGAAAAAAGAACAACAAACAAGCTCTTATCAGCGCTTAAGTCGTGAGAGTAAAACCATTTATCAAACCACGGTTCTTGATATTAGTGTCAATGGATATCGTATTAAATGGTCTGGGGAGGCACCGAAAAATTTAAGAACCGGTGAATACATTTTAGTTAAAGAAACTTTGCATGGACAGTGGCGCGGCGGCGTGATTCGCTGGATTAAGCAATCGACTGAAAAATCTCTAGAGCTTGGTTTAGAAGTTCTGTCACAGGCCATGTTTCCATGTTCAGTGCATATTCAAGCTGAACGTCATACTCGCAATTATCATCCCGCACTTTTACTACAAACACAAAATCTAGAAGAAATACAAAATACGCTTATTTTACCGGGTTCTCAAATTTTTAGAGAGCAACAAACAATTCATTTACGATTGGGGACAGAAGAAATCAAAGTGTATCTACTCAAAGCACAACTCATTACGCAAAGTTTTATTCAATTTCATTTCGAACTTTTGAATGAGCAGCAACAAGGTCTGCTTGATCAGTTCATGATGAAAAAGGGTAATAACTCTAGCAGTCAAGATTTATGGGAAGCACTAAAGTGAGAAACTCTTTATTATCTAAAAAGTTAAAACGTACTGAAACACGTTTACTCATTATTGATGACAACCAGCTACGTTATAACCAGATTTTAAATTTATTATTGGGGAATGATTATCAAGTTCAGGCATTATTACTTGATGATTTAAAAAGTTTCGAAAAACAGTTAAATACGCCGTGGGATGCTATTATTTTTGGTCGTGCTTATGACCTAAAAATTGAACAAACTCTCTCCCTCATTCAAGCATCTGAGCAGCCAAATTTACCTGTTTTATTATTACAACCCGAAGATTATCAAGCTCAGCAATATCAGGCCTATATTCAAAAAGGTATTTATGATGTAGTTCCTTTGGAACCATTAGATTATTTTTATATCACTCTTATTCGGACCTTGTCGTATAGCCACTTATTACAGACTGAACAACGTCTGACAAATGAGTTAGAAACGGTTCACTCCCATACACAAACATTAGTCAATAACAGCCATAAAGCAGTTGCCCTTTTTCAAGAAGGGATGCATGTCAAAGCAAATACAGAATATCTCAATCTTTTTGGCTTTAAGCAAGAAGATGAAATTATTGGTCTGCCTATCTTGGATGTTTTACAACCGAATGATTTAAATGTTTTTAAACAAAGATTTAAGAAAATTTCATTAGGTCAATTTGATCAGGCACGTTTTGAGATTCAGAGTCAACATGCAGCAATTTCAGGTAATAATGCTCTTAAACTAGAGTTTATTCCTAGTCAGGAAGAAGATGCCGTACAGTTGACCATTGACTACCAAGTGGATTTAAAAACACCTGCAAATACATTTTTCCAAGAAAAAAATTACAATGTAATTACGCCTTGGCAACAGATTAATCGGCAGCTCACGACTTATCCGGCTCAAGCCAATGCATTAATTTTATTTCGCTTAAATCAGTGCCCAGAACGAGTATTCCAACAAGATTTGCAAACTCCTGCACAATATTTCAATCAGCTGCACAGTTTCTTAAAAGAACATGCACAAATGCCGATTTTCAATGTTGAACTTGGTGCGTATGTTGGAGTTTTACAAGCTGAAAACAGCACAGTCCTTAACTCCCAACTAGCCAGTCTACAAAGTTTGCAGAAGGAGCATTTATTAAAGATCAATGAGCTTAACTACTCGATCCAGTTTAAGCTAAGTTATGCTCAAATTAATGAACCTTTAAACGAAGCTAGCTTTGCAAAGCTACTTGATCAAACAAGTCAGCAAGAGCTCCCTAAGGCGAAGTCAGAAATTGAGTTAGCCCCAACCATCGACATTATCTCTCCCGAGCCTGTCAACTCTCCTATATCACTTGATCTAAGCCTTGAACAAATTGATGCTCCTTTGCAACCCTCTCTATTGCAACAATTAAAGCAGCAGTTAGCTCGAAGTGAAATTCATTTAAAATATCAGCAGATTTACGATAAACATGATCAAGAAACTCATAACTATGAAGTGACTAGCGGTTTTATTAGCGATGAACAATGGTATGACATAAATGACTTGGCTGAATTAAGAGAAGACAGTGAACTTTCTATTCAATTAGATCGCTGGATTTTGGTTGAGGCTTGTAAACAACTCCACAACTTTATTACTCAGTACCCTAAAGCTAAACTGATTATTAACCTGAACATTGATATCTTGCTCAAAGATAAATCGTTCCCCGAACTGATTTCAAAACTACTCACCATTATTGGTAGTAAGCTTGAGAGCCCATTAGTTTTACAATTTTCAGAACAAGCGCTTCAGCCCCATCTTGCAATTGCCCAGCAACATATAGCTCGCTTACGCCAACACGGTGCAGAAATTTCGATTCGAGATTTCTGCTCTTCTATTTATAGCGAATCAATATTGCAACAACTCGATATTCAATATTTAAAACTGCAATCGAATAAAACAGAGCTATTAAACTCAGATGAGGGTCTAGCAAGCCTACAAGAAAAGGTTTTGAACTATTTGACTGTAAAACCTGTAGGAATTTTACTTAGCGATCTAGATGATATGAACCTGTTTGCAAACGCGTGGAATGTGGAAACGCGTTTCTTACAAGGCCAATATTTCCAGAAAAAACTTGATCGATTAACAGACGTACAAGACCAATAATGGTCTTGTACTAAAAAACAAAAAACGGGCATAAAGCCCGTTTTTTGTTTCGTATTGCAGTATCAACGCTTGATAGAGCGAGACATACCAGCAAAACGTTGTTTGAATTTGTCGATACGACCACCAGTGTCTACATTCTTTTGCTTACCAGTGTAGAATGGGTGGCAAGCTGAACATACGTCAAGGTAGATAGTTTCTTTACCTAAAGCAGAACGAGTTTCGATTACGTTACCGCAAGAACAAGTTGCAACTAATTTTTCATATTTTGGGTGAATATCGGCGCGCATCGTCGATTACTCCTAATTGGAAGAAAGGCTTAAGCTGTCATCGCAATTGATCACTCTCAACTTAAGTTGAGGACAGGCTCAAAATGAGCAGATCAACACCACAACAGACCATTCTTTTGGCCCACCGAAACCTCTAGGGTTAGAGCTAAGCACAACAAGTGGGCAAGATTATACGTCAAATAATTTTCTTTTGCGAATTAATCTTTCGATTTAGCCCAGTAATTTGCAATCACGCCACAGACCATTAATTGGATCTGGTGAAAGATCATAATAGGTAACACAATCATACCTAAAGGCTGGCCAATAAATAAGATTTGCGCCATCGGAACGCCACTTGCCAAGGTCTTTTTTGAACTACAAAAGAAAACCGTGACTTGATCTGCTCGGTTAAAACCTAAAGCACGCGGTAGATAAAGTGCTAATAGCATAATAATTGTTAAAAGTACCGAACACGCAATTGTGAGAATCAGTAAAGTTTTCCAACTTACTTGATGCCAAAGTCCTGCGACCACTGCCCCACTAAATGCGCCATATACCACCATCAAAATTGAGCCCTGATCGAATGCTCTCACAATACTTGGAACTTTTGCCATATAAGGGAAAATATAAGGGCGTAATAATTGACCTAAAATAAATGGCACTAACAGTAATAATGTAATTTGTATAATTGAGGTCGTCGGGTCAAATCCATGTTGGCTTTGGCCTAAAATAAAAAAGCTCACCAATACTGGTGTAATAAACATACCAATCAAGTTCGAAAAAGATGCACTACATACCGCTCCCGCCACGTTCCCTTTTGCTACTGATGTAAATGCAATAGAAGATTGAACTGTAGAGGGTAAAAAGCACATAAATAAAAAACCCCAGTACAACTGTTGACCTAGTAGAGGTAACAGAATTGGCTTAGCCAATAAACCAATCACTGGAAAAATCAAGAAAGTAAAAGCGAAGACAAGTACATGCATTTTCCAATGCAAAATACCTTCAATCACTGCCTCACGTGATAGCTTTGCACCATGTAAAAAGAATAGAATTGCAATCGCGACTGTGGTCAGTGTATTGAAATATTGTGCGGCTTGACCACTGACTGGAAAGAATGTTGCAAGTAGTACCATTCCAACCAACAAAATTGTAAATCGATCAAGCGCCAATAACTTCAGCATAGCCATATCCTATGATTATTCTAGATAAATAAAAAACCCAGTTGATAAATTGACCATTTGGTCAAGCCTTCATCATACTGGGCTAAAAAAATAAAGCTAGGCTTTTAAGAACTAAATCTTAAATCACCTAAGTCATTTATTCAGTTATTTCTGGCATCAGCATCTTGTTGAATCAACTCGATTTTATAACCATCAGGATCTTCAACAAATGCGATCACGGTAACACCACCTTTCATTGGACCCGCTTCGCGCACAACTTTGCCACCGCGTGCTTTGATTTCTTCACACGCTTTATAAGCATCTTCGACACCAATCGCAATGTGACCATAAGCATTGCCTAAATCATAACTTGATGTATCCCAGTTATGGGTAAGCTCAAGCACAGTATTGGTTTCTTCATCACCATAGCCAACAAATGCCAGTGTAAAGCGCCCTTCTTCATAATCACGCTTACGAAGTAACTTCATCCCTAATACTTCGGTATAGAACTTTAAAGATTGTTCTAAATTGCCTACTCGCAACATTGTATGAAGCATTCGCATGTTTATTCACCTGCCTTTTCTGATTCATGTGTTTGATGATCTTTTAGCAGTTTTCCAACCCAAACCACTAAGATCAAGATTGGAATACCAATAAGAGTTGTCATCAAAAAGAACTTTGGGTATCCAATATTACTGACTATGGTACCTGAATATCCACCCAAAAGTTTTGGAGTAAGTGTCATGAGTGAACTAAAGATTGCATATTGAACAGCTGTGAATGAAACACTCGTTAAACTTGAAAGGAATGCAATAAATGCCGCACCAGCCAAACCAGAAGCCAAGTTATCGACAATAATGGCAAAATAAAGCCATAAAGAACTATAGGGTTTAATCACCTTACCGCTAATTTCAACTGATTGACCAGAAAGCGGATCAATATAAGCGACTGGTTCAATATTCACATCAAGTTCACTTGCCGCTTTTTGATTTGAACTCACAGCATATGGATGAGATGCAGAAAGTATTTTTTGTTCACCATCCATTACAGCTACGTTAAGCTCTTTACTAGTCGATGCGACTAATTTTTTTGCATCAATGGATGCACTAAAAACACCTTTTTGATCAGTCATTTTTGCATCAAAATTTTGCCCATCAAGGCTAATAATAATTTTTTGCGTAGGAGTTAATGCTTGTCCAAAGTATTGTCCTCGAATCACAACACTTCCCTCACCCTCTTTAAGTGAGACCTGATCATTACCCATAACAGGTAAAATTTGTAGAGGTGATTTAGCTGACTCAGTTGTAAGTAACGGCTGGGTACGTGTGACAGGCGCTACATCATTCTGTGTAGCGTAAGCAACTTTTACTTCAATTTGTTTTGTTCCACTAAAAGCAGAACTTGGCACTTCTAATTTCCATAACCCGACTTCGTCTGGCTTGACTTGATAACTGTGTTCACCAACTTTTACATCGACCATATCTAATGGCTGACCAGATTTTACGAGTCCAATAAAAATTAAATTGGTAGAGCTGGCCAAAACCGCACCAACAAACATCAATTTCATAATGTTGATGCGCTGTGCTAAAAGACCGCCTAAGAAACCACCGACTAAACTAAATAATACCCCATAGATTTTAACTGCTTCTGCAATTTGCTCTTTACTAAAGTTTAGGTCTTGGTAAAACACATTAGAAATGACGCCAGCAATAATGTCTGAAATGCGGAAAAAACCAATAAGTAGTAACAACACTAAGGCGAGTTTGACACCATAACGTTTAAAGAAATCTAGAATTGGTGCAATCCATGTCTCTTTAGCCATTTGCTGGTTAACCACACCAATTTTAACGAGTAGATAACCCACGAAAATGGCAGCAGCAGTTGCAGTTAAAAATCTTAAAGCCTCTAAACCAAATAATGCCGCGTTGTCTTTTATATTTGCAGCTTGTGAGATTGCATCTGTAATCTGCCCAGAATAAATGTAGGTGACTACAAATGAAATAACGGCAATAAAAAATACAAAAACCAAGCGGTAATAATCACTACTCTTATAGTTTTTATAAACACGATTTACCTGAGGTTCGCGAACGAGCAAAGTCGTTACAATACCCACTAACATAACCGATGCCATTGTTAAGTAAGTCGTTTTCCAAGCTTCGTAAATGTAATTACCTTTAGCAGTACCCAAGTGGGCGGCTAGAAATAATGCACCTGCTCCTGCCACAATCATGCCAATTCGATAACCAGCATTATAGGTAGATGCCAATACCGTTTGCATTTCTGTTTCGGCTAATTCAATACGATATGCATCAATCACAATATCTTGAGTTGCTGCCGAGAAACCCAGCAATACAGCACCTACTGCCATTTGAATAAGATAGCTTTGACCTAAAGCAGGATCAGAGAAAGCCATAATACAAATAGCCAGAACGATCAAACACTGCGCAATCAATAACCAGGCCCGTCTTCGGCCTAGCATCTTAGTTAAGACTGGCACAGGTAACTCATCAATAAGAGGAGCCCAAACGAATTTAAAAGAGTAACCTAGAGCCGCCCAGCTAAAAAAAGTGACGGCACTTTTATCAATACCCGCCTCTCCAAGCCATAAAGAAAGACTTGAAAAAATTAGTAAAATAGGAATTCCGGCAGAAAAACCCAGAAACAGCATAATTAATGCACGGCGATCTAAAAATGCTTTAAAAGCCGAGACCCAACCCGAAGCTTGTGTGGTCATTCGTTTTTTATTTTCCATAAATTATAAATGTGCCTATTCAAACCCTTCTTACAATTGCTTTCAAGATTCTTTATGCAATCAATTTTGATTTGGCGATAAAAACGGCAAGTTTGCTTGATATTTTATGCTAAACCTGTATACCTTTAAGCTTCAACCTTCGTTTTCTTTTGCTGGATATCAACAGTGACACAAAAACTTGATCAAGTGACTATTTCAACTTTATCACTCGCTAAAACAAACACCACAAACGTCACAGTAAATGCATTTCCTTCAGCTTTTGAGCAACCTGATATAAAAATGACCTTAGATAAGACCACCTTAAAACCCGAACAACTTACACATATTCCTGATTTTGAAAAAATTCCAGCTTCAACAAAACGCATCAAACCGCTTAATAACTTTTTAGGTCAAGATCGTGCCAAAGCATCTGTAGAGGCAGGAATTTCTTTGCCTTATTCAGGCTATAACATTTTTGCTGTAGGAACTGCTGGTTTAGGCAAACGTACCATGATCAAACGTTTGTTACAGCAACACGCCAAAACGATGCCAACACCTGACGATTGGGTATACGTCTATAATTTTAAGCAAGCTCGTCAACCTATTGCTTTACGCTTCCCTGCTGGTCAAGGAACGAAGTTTCAACAAGCACTTCATCAAGCTTGGCAAATTATTTTAAAACAGCTCGAACGCCGTTTTAGCGCTGAGACTTATCACAACCGTATTGAACGAATTCGTCAGGAAACTGGAGATGAGCAGCAAGAAGCTCTTGTTGAGTTAACAAAAGAAGGCGAAGAGCTCGATTTAAAATTGATTTCTCGAAATGAGAAACATGGCTTTGTACCTGTACAAGTAAAAGATGATCAGGTCCAAGAACTGACTCAAACAGAAATTGATGCACTAAATACTAAGCAACGCGCTGAAATTGCAGCCAATATCCGCTATATGGATAAAAAATTGGAGCGCCTTGGCCTACATTTAGGTGACTTAGAAGATGATGCACGTGACAAAGTGTCTGTGTTAAATCGGGATATTGCAACACAAGTCGTTATGCCAAGAATGGACCTTATTTTAAATAAGTATGGTCAGGTTAAAGGCCTTGAAGATTATTTAAAACAATATGCTCAAGATGTAATTGATAATGTTGAGTTAATTTTAGAGCAAGAAGAAGACGACTTTGCTCCAGCAATGTTCAATCGCGTGCCTGCACGTTATCAAGCGAATGTAATTGTCTCAAACAAACCGAACAGTGGCGCACCGGTTATTTTTGAAGATTTCCCAACGCACTACAACTTGCTTGGTCATGTTGAACAACTTACTCACAACGGCACAATTACCACAGATTTCACTCTCATTCGCCCAGGTGCTCTTCATCAAGCGAATGGCGGCTTTTTAATGCTTGAGGCCGAGCAATTACTTGAACAACCTTATGCATGGCAAGGTTTAAAACGTGCTCTTAAATCTGGGCAGCTTAGATTGTCTTCACTCGAACACATGCTGACTTTAACAGGCTCTATCTCGATAGAACCTGCTGCGGTTCCACTTGATATTAAAGTGGTTCTTATGGCAGAGCCTGAGATTTATTATGAAATATTAGAAGTAGAACCAGAGCTTGGTAGTGTATTTAAAATTCGTGCAGATTTTACCGATACTCTGCAACGTAATGATGAAAATGAACAAGCCTACATGCAGCTAATTGCTGATTATGTACAAGCAGATAAATTACTTCCGTTTGATCGCAGTGCTTTAGCAGCTTTACTTACCGACTCAAGTCGTCAGGCAGAAGACCAAAGCTCACTGTCGTTACATGCTTCAACTTTGGGCGACCTCATTCGCGAAGCACATCACCATGCATTTAAAGCCAATGAAAAGCTCGTAACCGATCAGCACATTAACTTGGCACTACAACACAGACAGTATCGCTTAGGCTATTTAAGAGAGCTTTACTGGCAAGATCTGTCACGTGGAACTCAGTTAATCGAAACTTCTGGTCATCGTTTAGGTCAAATTAATGCCCTCTCTGTCATTCACTATGCAGATGTTGAGTTTGGTTTACCTTCACGTTTGACTGCATCAGTCTATCAAGGTGGCGGCGATATTCTTGATATTGAACGTAGTGTAGAGCTTGGCGGTTCCCTACATGCCAAAGGCGTGTTGCTTATGTCTAGCTTCTTGAAAGCTCACTTTGGTCGTGAACAGATTTTACATTTCTCTGCTGCGCTTGCATTTGAACAAAGTTATGGCCAAGTAGACGGCGACAGTGCAACTGTAGCTGAACTTTCCGCATTAATTTCTGCAATTAGCCAAATACCAATTGATCAATCATGGGCAATTACAGGTTCTATGAACCAGTTAGGCCAAGTTCAACCAATTGGTGGTGTAAATGCAAAAATTGAAGGCTTCTATGATGCGTGTAAATTACAAGGTTTAACTGGCAAACAAGGTGTCATCATTCCACGTCAAAACATGCAGCATTTGATGTTACGCCAAGATGTGATTGATGCGGTACAAAGTGGACAATTCCATATTCATGCGATTGATACGATTGATCAGGCACTTGAAATCCTAATGGCTCGCCCTGTCGGTACACTCGACAAAAAAGGTAAATATAGTAAGCACTCAATTTATGCAGCCGTAATGGAACAACTTGAGTACTGGCAAGCGATTGAAGATGGTGCTGAAATTGAAGAGGAACCAAAAAAGAAAAAGAAAAACAAGAAAAAAATCAAGAAGCATGAAGAACTTACTGCAGAAGATCTGCCGCAAGAAAGTGGAGAGGAAGTTGCAACCTTAAAACAGAAGTAATAAAAAAGGGCCTGTAAAAACAGGCCCTTTTTTACTTTTAGACTGGCAAAATTAGCGAACGATTTGAATCGCTCGGCCTCCTGCCAACTGACTAAAATATTGTTTAAGTGCTTCAACACAACGTTGAATTTTCATGGGTTGCTGGTCATGCTTGGCAACTTCTGCATACAAGGTAAAAGCTGGTAGCTTCCAATCGGGCATGAGTTCAATCAAAGAACCATTTTTTAATTCTTTCTGAGCATCCAAATATAAAATTCGTGCAATACCATGTCCTTGCTGACATAACGCTTTTGCAACTTGTAAATTATTGCTATGCAAACGACTTTGCATTTCAACATTAATTGTTTCACCCGTTTTTACATGTTGAAAATTGAAATGGCGTGATTCATTCATCACATTAATCGACAATAGTTCATGATCTCTTAAATCATTAGGATGTACAATTGGACTAGATTGATTTAGATAACTTGGAGAGGCTATTAAAATTTGATCGACGAAAGCCATCGGAATGACTGAACTACTTTCTTCTACTGGAGTAGAGCTCATTCGTATTGCGATATCAATTCGCTCTTCAATTAAGTCGATATAACGATGTCCAACCTCAAAATGGACAGATAAACCACGATGTGCTGACATCCAGTGAGATAATGCAGGAATGAGGTGCTGAACTGCTAAATCAGGAGTTGTTGCAATACGCAAATCCCCAATTAAGTCATCCCTCAACTCATTAATTCTGATTTTTCCCCTTTCAGCAGCTGCCAACATTTCTTGACAGCTTGAAAAAAAAGCCTGTCCGGCTTCTGTCAAACTGAGTTTACGAGTGGAGCGATGTAATAGAATTACATCCATTTCATGCTCAAGGGAGCGAATCTGTTGGCTCACCGCACTTGTTGTAATTCCTAATTCACGTGCCGCACCACTGAATGAACTTTTTTCAACCACACAAGCAAAAACACCCATCGCACGAAGCTGATCTAACATAGGTTTCCTCAAATCTAATTCTAAATTTATAAAAAAATGCTTATTGTTGTAATGAAAGCAACCAATTATATTATACGAGGAAACCTAAGTTTTATGCATTAGCTATTTTGGTAAAAGATTTATAGGATTAATTGGTTTTCCATCCAAACGTATCTGGAACTCAAGCATGACCTGAGAAGCCCCAGTAGAGCCCATCTCGGCAATTTTTTGTCCAGCAGTTACATTGTCACCGCTTTTCACCAACATCTTGCTATTGTGGGCATACGCACTGATATAACCGTCAATATGCTTAATTAAAACCAGATTGCCGTATTCTTTTAAGCCATCCGCTGCGTAGACAACTTGACCATCTGCTGCGGCATAAATAGGGTCACCCTGATTTCCACCATAACGGATTCCTTTGACATTATTTGCCAAATTGAAGCCTTGAATCACTGGCCCATTATTCGGTTTTATCCAACGTAAGCTAGAATTTGGTGCAACCGAAGTCACTGTCGTATTCGTCGATGGTGCAGTCGTTGTAGGCTGAGTTACCGGTGTCACAGGTTGTGTTGTTGGTAGAGCAATGGTTTGACGTTTGATTTGCTCTGGTTGCGCCATCACTTGCGTCGATACTGTTCTTGGTGAAGAACCTTTCTTCAAACGCAAAGACTGATTAACATAAATGCGATATGGTGGAGCAATATCATTCATTTCGGCAATACTGATATAGTCAAGGCCGTAACGCATTGCGATACCACTTAAAGTGTCACCTGAACGAACCGTGTAATAGTTAGGGGCCATTGCATAGCGAGAACTATTATTAATTTGTGGTTTAGAAGCACATCCAGCCATAACCGCAGTAAAGCCTACTGCTACAGACAGCATCATAATTTTCATTATTTTGTCTTTTTGGATATGCACTCTGCTTTGTTGCCCAATTAAATGCATTGATCTCCCTCACTAAATGCTACAAATCATTTCGGCTAAGAGTACCAAAAAAGTAAGAGGAAACACGTTCCTCTTTTTCTTTATTCACAAAGTTATAACATTCTAAGCAGATTATTGACTCAAACTGAGCTGTAAATCTTCTAAAACGGCGTAATTTGTTGCATCCATTTGAATAGGAGTAACACTTACATAACCATTGGCAACCGCAAAGAAATCAGATTGAATCTGACTCGAAACACGCTGCGGATCTGTAACCGCCTCACCTGCTAAGCCAATCCAGTAAACTTGACGGCCTCGTGGATCAACGTGACTCGTAATAGGCTTAGATTGAGCACGGCGTCCTTGATAAGTAATCTGTGCTCCTTTTAACTTCGGCACATCAGGAATATTGATATTAAAGATGTGTCGTGGTGGCAATGCTGGCAGTCCGCTTGCGATAAAATCATGTACCCATTTAGCAGCCTGAGCATAATCTTCTTTATCGTTATAGGCACGTACATCAGGACCCGCTAAAGACACAGCAATTGCCGGTTGTTTCATTAAACGACCTTCAAATGCAGCCCCGACTGTTCCCGAATATAAAACGTCATCACCTAAGTTTGCACCACTATTGATTCCGCTCACGACCAAGTCAAACTCAAAATCAAACAAACCATTCATGGACAAATAAACACAATCTGCTGGCGTACCATTCACTGCCCAGACATCTTCGGCAATTTGAATTGGGCGTAATGGTCGATCCAATGTTAACGCACTTGAGAAACCACTTCTTTCACTTTCTGGTGCAACCACAACCACACGTCCAAGTGGTCTTAATGCTTCAGCTAAAGCCTGTATACCTGGCGCAAAAACACCGTCATCATTCGCTATCAGAATATTCACTAAAATCTTTCTCTACAAATAAACCTAAAGGTTTTCACAATTGAATTATTTGTTGAATTATATATATTTATGCCTCCATAGCATTATAAAATTGTGAAAAAATGAAAACTTTCGCTCCTTTTTTTCAGGTATTGGGGATCAGTATCACATTGTGTACGCAAGCGGTTTTTGCAGATGAGGATATCTCAACACAAGAGGCTGATAGCTTAATTAAAGATGACATTGCCGCAACACAAGTTTTGCAGGAAATCTGCCCGGCTTTTGTAGGAGCAAATAAAAAACTTGAGTCAAATGCTCAAAAAATTACTGCAATGTATCTAAGTGGTTATTCAAATAAATCAATGACCCTAGCGACTCTACAAAACGATGCTGAATTTAAAACTTTATTAAATGAAGCACGTCTTGCGGCAAAACAAATGGACCATCATGAGCAACATGAGCTGTGTGAAGAGATCGTTAATTATAAGGAATAGATCTTAATCTTTTGTGATATAGAAATTTACTCGTTTTTGGTTTTCTGTTTGTCATTAAGCAGAAAACCAACATAACAATACATTTTTTCCATTTTTTTAAAATCTAAATTGGTTAAGCTAAACGGATATTTGAAAATTTTATTTTGGGTTATCAATGTTTATGAAGAAAAGCTTAGTTCAATCGCTCTCTTTGGTTTTACTTATGAGCATGGCAACAGTTGGTTTTGCTGCTGATAAGAAGAAAACAAATGAAAAGAAAACCGAAAATGAAAATGTTGTTGAAGTGACCCCACAACAAGGCACCACTCCTGAAGAATTAGCTGCAATCCAAGTGCTTTCTGAAATTTGCCCAGATCTTATTGGTAAAAAAGACACTGATTTTGCTCAAGGCTATGAACGTTTAGTGAAAGACTACTTACCAAATGAAGCTGATGCGGTTTCTGCATTAGAAAAACGTAGCAAAGACAAAGGCTTCAAAAAATACTTAAAAGAAGCACGTAACGATGCAAAAGCTGCAGGTGATGAACAAAACACATTAGTTTGCCAAGACGTGAAAGCATATCAATCGCAAAACTAAATTAGTAAAAAACTCTTGAGTTACAATACTGTTTGAAAAAGCCGACTTCTCCCGTAGAAGTCGGCTTTGCTTTATCCTAAAATGCTAGGCTCTTCTGCTTCATACAAGATATTGGAATTACCTAGAATGACTCGAAAAAGCGCTATTGCTGCACTACTCCTCTTACCAAGTTTTTCTTATGCAGCAACTGTCTTATCAGCTCCGCCAGAATTAAATAATAAGTCTTATGTATTAATGGATTATGAGACAGGACAAATTCTCGCTTCTAAAAATGAAAACGAAAAGCTTGCCCCTGCGTCTATGACAAAAATGATGACCAGCTACATCATTGAACAAAAATTATTAAAAGGTGAACTGACTGAAAATGAACAGGTTCGTATGAACGAGTCTGCATGGTGTAAAGGAAGTAGCTCTGAATCATGTATGTATGTTCCTTTAAATGGTACAGCGACTGTTCTAGAAATGCTCCGCGGTATTATTATCCAGTCAGGTAATGATGCATCAAAAGCAATGGCTGAACATATTGCCGGAAATGAGGGCACGTTTGCCCATATGATGAATCAGGAAGCAAAACGTATCGGCATGGTAAACACTCAGTTTATTAACTCAACCGGTATGCCTGCTGAAGGTCACTATTCAACTGCAAAAGATATGGCTGTCTTAGCACAACATATTATTAAAGACAGTTCAAAATACTACCCAATTTACTCTGAAAAAGAATTTACTTTTAATGGTATTAAACAAGGTAACCGTAACGCCTTGCTTTACACTGACCCAAGTGTAGATGGTTTAAAAACAGGTCATACAGATGAAGCGGGTTACTGCTTAACGACTTCAAGTAAGCGCGGTCCAATGCGTTTAATTTCAGTGATTTTTGGTACTCCAAGCATGTCTGAACGTGCTGACCAAACTCGTGCATTACTGGCTTGGGGTTTTGCTAACTTTGAAACTGCAAATGTTCAACCAGCAAATCAAGTTCTTGCAAAAGCAAAAGTTTGGTTTGGTAAAGAAGATGAAGTTCAAGTTGGTTTAGCTGAAAACTTTAGTGTAACTATGCCTAAAGGTAAAGCTGATGGCATTAAAACTCAGTTAGTGGTTCAACCTAACTTAAATGCACCCCTTCAAAAAGGTCAGGTTGTTGGTAAACTTGTTGCTAGCCTAGATGGCAAAGTAATTGCTGAAAAGCCATTAGTTGCATTAAAGCCAGTTGAAGAAGCAGGTTTCTTTGCTCGTTTAATCGACCATATCAAACAATTCTTCAGCAACTTATTCTAATTTTTGAATAGTTGAATTAAGCACTCATGCTATTTAGCCTGAGTGCTTTTTTATTTTATAATTCGACTAAATTTTATTTCGATACTACTCATGGCAAAGAACGTTCGTCCTTATCTTGAACACCACCCTCAAGTAGATTCAACCTGTTATATCGATGACATGGCGGTTGTGGTTGGTGAAGTTAGTTTAGCTGAAAATGTTTCTGTATGGCCTTTTGCAGTCATCCGTGGTGACGTAAATAGTATTCAAATTGGCAAAAATAGTAACGTGCAAGACCATTGTATGTTGCACGTTAGCCATAAAAATGACGCAAAACCTAATGGCTCACCACTTATTATTGGTGAAGATGTAACAGTTGGCCATCATGTGACCTTACACGGCTGCACCATCGGTAACCGTGTTTTAGTCGGAATCAATACCGTTATTTTAGATGATGTGGTGATTGAAGATGATGTGATGATTGGTGCGGGAAGTTTAGTTCCGCCACGCAAAGTCTTAAAAAGTGGTTATCTCTATGTAGGAAGTCCTGTACAACAAGTACGACCACTCACCGAAAAGGAACTCGCATTTCTTCCTTATTCAGCAAGACATTATGTAAAAGTGCAAAATAATCATAAAACTACACAAGCAACTCAAGATTAATTATCTATCTTGTTTGTGAGTAATAAAAACTCTGCTTTTTAAACGATATGGTTTTGTCTTATTGCTCATATCGTTTAGCAGATCACCGTAGCCAAAAACCCCTAAATTTCGTATTATACGTCTTTTAAATCATGGTGCTTTTTTATGGCCGCATGGACTCCTCATGTCACCGTTGCTACAGTCGTAGAAAAAGACGGACGCTATCTGTTTGTTGAAGAGCATAGCGAAGGTTTTGTACACACAGTATTTAACCAACCTGCCGGTCATGTGGAATGTGGTGAGTCATTAACAGAAGCTGCCATTCGAGAAACATTTGAAGAAACAGGTCATCATGTTGAAATTGATGCCTTGCTTGGTATTTATACGTATACCCCGCCAATGTTTCCCGATCGCACATATTATCGCTTTTGTTTTCTAGCACATGTGACTCAAGTTGAAAGTAATCCTCAACTTGATACAGATATTGTCGCTGCTGTGTGGATGACACCAGATGAACTTAAAGAATCTGCCCGTGCTCGTAGCCCTCTTGTGCTAAAAGCAGTTGAAGATGCCATGAAAGGCCACCATTATCCTCTATCGCTTATTTATGAGCACCCCTTCTCTCCCTCATTAACTTCTCATTTGGATGCCTAGTCCTATGCAACAACGTGTCATCGTCGGTATGTCTGGTGGTGTAGACTCTTCTGTTTCTGCAGCACTTTTACTTCAACAGGGTTATCAAGTTGAAGGTCTTTTCATGAAGAACTGGGAGGAAGACGACGGCACGGAATACTGTACAGCAATGGAAGACCTAGCCGATGCTCAAGCAGTAGCTGATAAAATTGGGATTAAGCTGCATACAGCAAACTTTGCTATGGAATATTGGGATCGCGTGTTTGAACTTTTCCTAGCTGAATATGCTGCTGGCCGTACGCCAAACCCAGATATTTTATGTAATAAAGAAATTAAATTCCGTGCATTTTTAGATCATGCCATGACTTTAGGTGCAGACTTTATCGCAACGGGTCATTACGCACGTCGTGGTCAAACTGCCTATAATTCGAAAGGCGAAGCATACGCACCATTATTACGTGGTGTAGATAACAATAAAGACCAAACTTATTTCTTACATGCGGTTCATGGTAGAGAGATTAATAAAACCTTATTCCCAGTAGGCGAAATCGAAAAACCTGAAGTTCGCAGAATTGCTGAAGAACTTGATCTTGCTACAGCCAAGAAAAAGGATTCAACAGGAATCTGTTTTATTGGGGAACGTCGTTTTAATGACTTCCTTAAACAATATTTGCCCGCTCAACCGGGGAAAATTGTACTTGATACAGGTAAAGAAGTTGGTGAACATCACGGTCTGATGTACTATACGCTCGGTCAACGTGGTGGAATTGGTTTAGGTGGTTTGAAAGGTGCAGCTGAAGGTGCATGGTTCGTACTACATAAAGATCTTGCCAATAATCGCCTCGTTGTTGGTCAAGGTCATGAACACCCACTCATGCAAAGCACGCAGCTTTGGAGTGAGTCAATTGACTGGGTAGCTGGTGAACAAAATATTCCAGTTGAAGGATTACGCTGTACAGCTAAAACGCGTTATCGCCAACCTGATCAGGCATGTACAATTTTTATTGATGAAAACACTGAACATGGTGTTCGCGTTGAGTTTGATGAACCTCAGCGCGCTGTTACACCGGGTCAAAGCGTTGTATTTTATTCAGATGAAGTTTGCTTAGGCGGGGGTGTCATTCACCATACAAATGCCCCTACACCAAATTTTATTTAAGGGAATGAATGACATGGTGGAGTTACCATTTCAACAATCACAAGCCTTGAATGTTCGCCAAAACCGTGCCCTTGCCTTGGCTGGGGTATTTCAGGCTACCCAGCTCACACACATGACAGCTTTAACGGGTCAGCAGAGTATTGGTGAAAGTGGTAACTTCTATTTTGAGCTGTTAATCAAAGCGAGTTTAAATATTCGCCCTACAGCCAACAATGGTGTCCAAACCTTAGATTTTTTTAATCAGTTGGCTGATATTTCTTTAGGACTTAAAACACTCGAAAATTGTATTACTCAACCTTTTACAAATATGCCTAAATCTCGCCTTCCCAAAATGGGCACGGCCAAACTTCCAATGTCCTACGCGATGTCGCTTTTACAGCTAGAAAAAAAGGTTTATAGCAATCCGGAATACGTCGCAATCATTGAAAAAGCTCAGCAGAAAATTTTAAAACAGTTGTCTTTTTTTGATAATAACTATTTACACCCAAGCATTTTAGCCAATTTGGCACAAACTTATGTTGATACTGCTGGACAGATTAATCCACGTATTCTAGTTCGTGGTAATGCAGAAGCATTTAAAGATACCAACCATACTAACCGCATCCGTGCTTGTTTGTTTACTGGCTTGCAAATGGCCCATTTATGGCGACAACTCGGCGGTAGTTCATGGAACATGATTTTTAGCAAACGTAAATTGCTACAGGATATTCAAGCACTTGCTCGTTTACAGTACCAAGTCGTTTAAGACTATAAACGAGATTTTTTTAGTTTTATGTTTATTCCAACATTAAGGAATCGTTATGAACGCTTTAACCGCACTATCACCATTAGATGGACGTTATGCCAGCAAATGTGATGCGCTACGCCCTTTTCTTTCTGAGTTTGGTTTAATCCATGCTCGTGTCACTGTAGAAGTGCGTTGGTTACAAGCACTTTCTAATCGTCCAGAAATTGTTGAAGTTGCCCCTTTCTCAAATGAAACAAATGCAGCTTTAGATGCCATTGTTAGCAACTTCTCTGAAGAAGATGCAAACCGCATTAAAGAAATTGAACGTACGACTAACCATGACGTTAAAGCAGTTGAGTACTTCTTAAAAGAGAAGATCGCAGGTATTACTGAATTACAAAATGCAGGTGAGTTCATTCACTTTGCATGTACTTCAGAAGACATCAACAACTTGTCTCACGCGCTTATGCTTAAAAACGGTCGTGAAGTTTTAGTATCAAGCATGAAGCAAATCCTTAATGCGATCTCTGCTTTGGCAACGACTCACGCTGAACAACCAATGTTGTCTCGTACACACGGTCAAACTGCTAGCCCAACAACTTTGGGTAAAGAAATGGCGAACGTGGCATACCGTTTAGCTCGTCAAATCAAACAATTTGAAAACGTTGAGTTACTTGGCAAAATCAATGGTGCTGTAGGTAACTACAATGCTCACCTTTCTGCTTATCCAGATGTGGATTGGGCTGCTCATGCACAAGCTTTTGTTGAATCTTTAGGTTTAGCATTCAACCCTTATACGACTCAAATCGAACCACATGACTACATGGCAGAGTTGTTTGATGCGTTACGTCGTTTCAATACGATTTTAATCGACTTTAACCGTGACGTATGGGGTTACATCTCTCTAGGTTACTTCAAACAAAAATTGAAAGAAGGCGAAGTTGGTTCATCAACAATGCCACACAAAGTTAACCCAATTGACTTTGAAAACTCTGAAGGTAACTTAGGTATTGCAAATGCAGTATTGGCTCACTTAGGTGAAAAATTACCAATTTCACGCTGGCAGCGCGACTTAACTGACTCAACTGTATTACGTAATATGGGTGTTGGTTTTGCGCAAAGCTTGATTGCTTTCGATGCGTGCTTAAAAGGTGTTGGTAAACTTGAGTTAAATGCAAACCGTTTAAATGAAGATTTAGACCAAGCTCAAGAAGTTTTAGCTGAACCAATTCAAACTGTAATGCGTCGCTACAACATTGAAAAACCATACGAAAAGTTAAAAGCATTAACTCGTGGTCAGGCAATGACTCGTGACATGATGGTTAATTTCGTAAATGGTGATGAACTTTCTCAAGTACCAAGCGAAGAACGGGCACGTTTAGCTGAACTTACGCCTGCAACTTACACAGGTAATGCAGCTGAACAAGCAAAACAAATTAACGATTTAATTAGCAAAATCTAATTAAAAAGTTTACAAAAAGCGGAGCTTAGGCTTCGCTTTTTTATTACACTGATATAAATCACAATAAAGTCTTTATAAAATGATCGAAAAACAATTCAAACTTAAACACTATATTGCTCTTGGCCTGCTTTTGATTGCGATTGTCATCTCAGCGATTCAGCCTCTTGAATTTGAAGCCTATTTACTTCACCAAGTGGGCACTGTGTTTATGCTGATTTTGCTCTTTGTTATTTTTAAGAAGATTGGACTCGATTTTTTAAGTTTTACTTTCTATCTGCTGTTTTTATTAATTCATATTATCGGTGCACACTATTTATATTCATATGTCCCTTACAATGACTGGATTGAACAAGCATTCAATTTTAATTTAGATCAATACATGGGTTGGTCCCGTAATATGTATGATCGTTTGGTTCATCTTGCCTATGGTATTTTTCTCTATCCCCTTACTTATCGTGTGTTTCAAGTGTGGTTACCATCAGTAAAGCCATTCAGTCTATTTTTGCTAGTGGTTCAATTTGTAATGGCATCAAGTGTTTTATATGAACTGATTGAATGGGCGATTGCTATTGGCTTATCTCCAGAAGAAGCCGAGAATTATAATGGACAACAAGGAGACATGTGGGATGCTCATAAAGATATGTTGTTAGCAACGATTGGCGCAATGATCTATGGAATTCCAGCACTCATGATTCCATCTAAAACAAATAACTCATAAATAAAAAGCGCCCAATGGGCGCTTTTTTAAGACTATTTTAAACAACAGGATAGGTTTGTTCTAAAAGGCTTTGTAAAACTGAAGAAGTCGTATCAGGTAAAACATGCTCAAGATTAAGTGTCGTATTGCTAGCGTTCGTAGTTATATCACTCTGATCATTTACTTGAGTAGGCTTTAATGCGGCTGAAGACAAAAGTGTTTCAATTGGGTCTGGTTCACTAGACGTAGAGCTTTTTAACAAATCATCTACTGGCACAGATTTCTGCTGCTGACTATCCGTTTCATTTATTGTGCTTTGTACTAACTTTAATGTATTTAACCCAACACTATCAGCAACAGATACAGTTTCTGTATGAGCAGTATCAACAGCTACATCACTTAAACTAGCAGCCTTTGGAGCGACCACATAAAACGTAAATGGTGAACTCACTTCACTTGTAAGGCCTGCTGCATCTGTCTGAGTTAAAGTAATGGTATGTTTACCAATTGCTAAATCTTTATCGAGCGTAAAGCTCCATGATCGACCACTACTTACATTTACAATCCCGATAGCAACACCATTATCATAAATGGTTAAAGTTGCATTTGCCTCACCAGAGCCTGTGAGCTTTGGTCTTGCATCGTCAGTTTCTGAACCAGCAGTAATAGCACCCTTTAGAGCACCGACATCATCATCCACACTGTTTAAAACAGGTTTTGCAGGTGGTGTAGTATCCTTAGTACCAATAATATCAAGAACCTCAGATTTATTTCCTGCACTATCAATAGCCGAAACTGAAGCATGTTTGTTATCAGTTAAAGCAGGCGAAATCGTAATTGTAAATTTTCCGTCTGCATCTGCACTTCCCGTACCAATGACCTTACCTGTTGTATCTTTAATTTCAACTTTTGCATTTGCTTCGGTTGTACCTGTTACCGTTGTGCCATCAGCATTGATTTGAGCAACGGGTTTATCAGGTGCAATAGAGTCATAACTTGGAGAAATTTCTAAGGGCTTTGATGTATTACCTGCTGCATCTTCAACAACAACTGTTGCCTTTTGTGACTCTTTTAATGCTGGAGAAAGCGTAATTTGAAATTCACCTTGAGCGTTTGCGGTACCACTTCCGATCACTTTACCATCAGCATCTTTTATCTGAACTTTTGCATTAGGCTCAGTTTTTCCTTCAACCGTAGTACCTTCTTTATTGACTTCAACTGAAGGAACATCTGGAGCGAAAGTATCCTTTCCGGCGATAATTTTAGCCGGCTCAGATTTATTGCCTGCAGCATCTTCAGCTATAACTTTTCCACCCGCGTCACTCGTCAATGGAGGAGTAAGCTTTAAAGAAAAAATACCATCTTTATTTGCAGTTACAGTACCTAATACCTTACCACTAGCATCATAAACAGTAATTTTTACGTTTGCTTCGGCTTTACCTGTTACCAATGAGCCATCATCACTCAGCTGAGTTTGGGGAGCATCGGGAGCAATCGTGTCTTTACTACCAGTCAAAACGCCTGCTTTAGATATATTGCCAGCGGCATCCTCAGCAAAAACATTTAATTTATTTCCATTTGCTAAAGGCTTGTCTAACTTGATAGTAAAATTTCCACTTGCATCTGCCACACCCGATGCGATCGTATTTCCAGCAACATCTTTAATATAAATTTTTGCATTTGCTTCTGCTTTACCATTAACCGTAACAGTATCATCGGCCACAGTAGCAGTTGGTGCAGCTGGAGCTAAAATATCTACAGGTCCTGAAGAGTCATCTTTGTCATCGTTATCAAAAGCCCAAAGATATAAACCTTCAGCGGCTAAAACTGCTAAACCTGCTTTTAGCACGTTACCCATCGAAAAAGTTGGTGAATGATCAACAGCCATTGATGCGGCTGGTTGACTGGTACTGCTATAAGCTAAATCCGTAACATGGTTTAAACCTGTATAGTCGATTACTTTACCTTGAGCATCAAATTGTGCTTCAACAAATTTTCCATGTTCAGTCGGAAGAACAACCGAATGTTCTGTTGTATTCGTTGCTTCATTAAAGAAATTTTCTAAAACAAGAGTTTCTCCATTTTTTAAATGGATGACTAAATTTCCACCTTGTTTTTCCACCGATGCTATATCTTTTTGACTTACACCAATTTGAATAATAGAAGGCTTACTTAACACTATCTTATTGAGCTGACCATCTTGCAGAACGTCCAAACCCTCTTTGGATGCTACAATTATTCTTGTCATTATTTCCTGTCCTAAATTTCAGTTATATTTTTAAATGTCTAACTTTTTAAATATTTCATTTAAAAGCTATTTTATTGCTGTTTAAAATATCAAAGTCAGGTGTTTATCACAATTCAAAAATTATATTTATCAATAATTATTTTTTACTTTCTATTAAAAATCTAAGCGTA
>NZ_JABVBF010000199.1 GCF_013344765.1 Acinetobacter lactucae | reverse complement strand
ATAATGGATTATCCTTTGTATTAAAAACAAGCATTTTTTACGTAAATACGTCGATCTAGCTTTAAAGTTCTGCTATGGTAATTTGTCTGAAGCTGTTGTTTAAAAATGGGGAAATTAACCTGTTTTAATACAAACAGCTTCTTTTTTTCTGTTTTAGCTAAAACCAAAGATATTGTTCAAGGATAAATATGCTAGCACTAGAGCCTCGACATATTCATATGAATCAACATGCTGTTGATAAAACACATGCATTACAGTGTCTAGTAGATATATTGGTAAAAGATGGGTTGGTTACTCCTGACTACATTACCGGACTCATCAATCGTGAACAGCAAAGTGCAACGTATTTGGGACAAGGAATTGCAATCCCCCATGGGACTCCCCAATCTCGTGAATGTATTTTAGAAACAGGTATCCGTTTAGCTCACTTTCCCGAAGGGATAATATGGGATGGTGAAAACAGAATTTATTTAGCTGTTGTTATTGCAGCAAAATCTGATGAACACTTACAAGTCCTACAAATATTAACCAGAGCTTTAATGCACGATGTAAGTGAGCAGGTAAAAAATGCGACACAACCTGAGCAAATTATTGAAATCTTACAAGCTCAACCATTATCTTTAAATTTACATGAAAATTTAATTCAAACTGAAATCGAATCTCAAGATATTGAAGATTTATTTTGGTCAGCCTCTCAGATTCTAAAAAAACACAATTTTGTAAAGTGTGGTTTTCTGAGCTCACTTGACCCTGATCAAGTTATTCAACTACAAGATCAGATCTGGTCTATTTCAAGTAGTAAGTTTGTTCAACAACCAGCAATCAGTATTGTAAAACCTCGTCATGCTTTAGAGCTAGGTGAAAAAAAATTAAATACGCTAGTGTGTATCGCTGCCAATGAACAATTAGATAGCCAGAGATTTAATAGACTGATTGATATTCTATTTAATCCAGAGCAAGTTGCACAATTAGATCAAACACAGGCGCCAAATGAAATTGCTAAAATCATTGGTGCAGATGTTATTCCAGATTGGCCTCATCGTTCTGTTGTACTCGCTAATGCACATGGATTACATGCTCGGCCAGCAACTCATTTGGTGAACTTAACAAAAAGTTTCCAAGGTGATATTCAGGTCGCAGTAGATGAAGGAAATTTTGTTTCTGCTAAAAGTTTGACGCGGCTCTTGGCTTTAGGATGTAAACGTGGACAAACTCTACGTTTTATTGCCGAACCAGAAACGGATGCAGTTCAAGCTTTAGATAAAGTTATTCAAGCAGTGCAACAAGGCTTAGGAGAAGAAGTTGAACCTATTCAATTTTCAGATACCCAAGAACCTCAACCGTCTCAAACAGTAAAATCACTGCCGAAAACATTGAGTACAAATACAGGTATTCCAGCTTCTAGTGGTCTAGCTTTTGGCCCCGTACATGTCATCAAACCTAAGGTTTACCAATATGAACGTATGGGTTTAAGCGTTAAAGCAGAAAAAGAAAAACTTGTTATTGCTCTTCACGCAGTTAAAAACAATATTCACCAAGTTATTGCAAAATCTGAAGTTGCTGAAATTAAACAAATTTTCCAAGCACATTTGGAAATGCTTGACGACCCAGATCTTATTAATGGTGTTTATCAAAAGATTAATCTAAATCTTTCTGCTCCTGCTGCTTGGCATGAACATATTGAAGCAGCAGCCAAAGAGCAAGCTGCTTTACCGGATCGCCTATTGGCTGAGCGTGCTACAGACTTACGCGATATTGGTGATCGCGTTTTGGCTCAACTTTGTGGTGAAGTTATTATCGAGGAACCTAAAGAGCCTTATATTTTGATCATGTATGACGTAGGGCCAAGCGATGTAGCCCGTCTTAATAAAGAACGTGTAGCGGGTATTTTGACAGCTGTTGGCGGTGCAAGTGCACATAGTGCTATTGTTGCTCGAGCTTTAGGCATTCCTGCAGTTGTCGGTGCTGGTGAACAAGTACTAGATATTGAGCAAAAAAGTTCTCTATTAATTAATGGAGATACAGGAGCTTTTATCTTAAATCCTAACACTCAGCAAATCGAACATGCCAAACAAGAACGTGAGCTTCAGAAGAAAATTCGTGAAGAGGCAGAGCGTCACAGCCAAGAGCCTGCGATTACTCTAGATCAACACCAGATCGAAATTGCAGCCAATCTAGGAAAAGTTCAAGCAACCGCCCATGCAGTAGAATGTGGTGCCGAAGCAATTGGCCTACTTAGAACAGAGCTTGTTTTTATGGCTCATAGTAGCGCTCCAAGTGAAGCCACCCAAGAAGCAGATTATCGCGTTGTCTTAGATGCTCTTGCAGGCCGACCACTTGTAGTACGTACTCTAGATGTAGGGGGTGACAAACCACTCCCTTACCTTCCAATTGCTGAAGAAGAAAATCCATTTTTAGGATTAAGAGGCATTCGTTTAACGCTGAGACAGCCAGAGCTGTTGCGTCAACAACTTATCGCATTGCTTAAAGCTGCGGATGACCGCCCATTAAGAATCATGTTTCCAATGATTGGCCGTGTAGAGGAATGGCGTGCTGCCAAAGCCATTCTTGATGAAGTAAAAGCAATATATCCATGTACCAACTTACAAATTGGTATCATGATAGAAGTTCCTTCTGCTGCTTTACTTGCACCTATCCTCGCGCAAGAAGTGGACTTTTTCAGTATCGGAACAAATGACTTAACTCAATATACTTTAGCCATTGACCGTGGACACCCTATTCTCTCGGCTGAAGCAGATGGCCTACACCCAAGTATTTTGCAATTGATTGATCAAACTGTAAAAGCTGCCCACAAACATGGCAAATGGGTTGGCATATGCGGTGAACTCGCTGCTGATCCAAAAGCTGTACCAATCCTTGTAGGTTTAGGTGTAGATGAGCTCAGCATGTCGCCAAATAGTATTCCTTTAGTGAAAGCTCAAATTCGTACACTCAACTACAGCAAAGCTCAGGTGCTTGCAAAGCGTGCACTAGAATGTGATAGCGCCCCTGCTGTACGTCAGTTATCCGAACAAGAAATGTAAAAATTAGGAACAGTAATGGCTAAAGTTTTAACAATTACTTTAAATCCTGCAATTGATGTGACTATACAACTCAAAGAGTTACAGATAGGTCAAGTGAATCGTCAAGAATCTGTAGAAATACATGCAGCAGGCAAAGGGTTAAATATTGCACAAGTTTTAAAAGATTTGGGGCATGAGGTTATTGTTTCTGGTTTTTTAGGAACAACTAACAAACAGATTTTTGATGAGCATTTTAAAAAAGCTCAATTTCAACCTGAATTTATTTATGTTGAAGGTGAAACTCGTCAAAATATAAAAATTGCTGAAGATTCCGGACGGATGACTGATTTAAATGGAAAAGGTTTCTTAGTTTCAGAACTAGATAAAAAGAACCTCTTTCAAAAAATCGAAATGATTTTGCCACAAGTAGATGTAGTTGCCATTGCCGGGAGCCTTCCACAAGGTTTTAGTGTTGATGAGTTACAACAACTTATTAAACTCATTCAAGACCACGGGAAAAAAGTTGCACTTGATACTAGCGGTAAAGCTTTGGTTGCTGCCATTGAATGCCAACCATGGATGATTAAACCAAATACAGATGAGTTAGTAGAAAGTTATCAGCTCCCTGCTACAACTTATGCTGAACAAAAAAAGCTTTTTGAAAAGTTAGCTAAAATTGAACATGTCGTTATTTCAATGGGTGAAGACGGTGTAAACTGGCTACACGACACTCACCCACTTCATGCTACAGCCCCTAAAGTGATAGTTAAAAGTACGGTTGGTGCGGGTGACTCTCTTTTAGCAGCTATGATTCATGGTTTAATAAATGATTTTTCTGCCGAAGAAACATTAAAAACTGCTACAGCAATTGCAAGCCACGCTGTAACACAAATAGGCTTTCGTATTCCTAATACTGAAAAGCTAAACCAGTTAAAAGCCCAAACTACAATCAATTCATTGAGTGAATCTGATGCCAACTGCTAAACGTTTATTATTTGTTATTAATAGTCCGCAACAGCAAGTCAATGCTTTGATTTTAGCTCGCAAACTTGCACAAGTCGCTTCCCAACAAGGTTATCAAAATAGCATTATTTCGCTCGATAAATTCGATCCGAATGAAAGCTTTGATCAAGTGATTGTTATGGGACAACGTCCGAAAGATCTTCATATTTTCGGTACACATCCTTTATCTTTCATTAGCATTGAAGAGATCAAAAATGATGCTCACACAGCTTTACAAACGGCATTAGACAATTTTAAATTTGCCCAAGACTGGCAAAATGATAACAGCGTGGCGGCAACTACTGCTAAAAAGTTTGTAGCAATCACTGCATGTCCTACTGGTGTTGCACATACTTTTATGGCTGCTGAAGCTTTACAACAAGGTGCAGAAAAGCTTGGGTATGAGATTGAAGTAGAAACACAAGGTTCCGTTGGTGCAAAAAATATTTTATCAGCTCAAGCTATTGCTAAAGCGGACATTGTGATTCTTGCGACTGACATTGAAGTTAATACAGACCGTTTTGTAGGTAAACGTGTTTATCGATGTAGTACAGGTTTTGCACTAAAGCAAACAGATAAAGCCTTTGCTGAGGCAATCAGCAATGCACAAGTTTTAGAGCAAGGTAAGCAACAAACATCTGCAGAAAACAAAGATAAAACTGAAAAAGTTGGCATATATAAACATCTCTTAACTGGTGTTTCTTTTATGCTGCCTATGGTAGTTGCTGGAGGTCTTTTAATCGCCCTCTCTTTATGCTTTGGTCTCAATGCAGCTGAGCAAGCAGGTAGCTTACCAGCCATATTAAAACAAATTGGGGCCGCCGCATTTATGCTGATGGTTCCAATGTTATCTGGTTATATTGCCTACTCGATTGCTGACCGTCCTGGCCTTGCACCTGGTTTGATTGGAGGCTTACTCGCATCTCAGCTACAAGCAGGTTTTTTAGGCGGTATTGTTTCAGGTTTCCTCGCAGGTTATATCGCACTATTTATTGCTAAAAAACTTAAACTCCCTACAAGTTTAGAGGCACTTAAACCGATTTTAATTATCCCTCTATTAGGTACGTTATTTGTTGGCCTGATTATGTTCTATGTGGTTGGGCAACCTGTAGCACATGTTTTTGAGCTAATGAAAGACTTCTTAAATAACATGGGTACAACAAATGCTGTGTTAATGGGAATTATATTAGCAAGCATGATGTGTATTGATTTGGGTGGTCCAATCAATAAAGCAGCCTACGCTTTTACTGTCGGATTACTGACAACAAATACTTATATGCCTATGGCAGCCACAATGGCGGGTGGTATGATCCCTGCTCTTGGTATGGCTATTGCTACTTTCATTGCTAAAAGTAAATTTAGTACAGGAGAGAGAGATGCTGGAAAAGCAGCTTTTGTATTAGGTTTATGTTTTATTTCTGAAGGTGCTATTCCCTTTGCAGCTAAAGACCCAATGCGTGTAATCCCGACATGTATTTTAGGTGGAGCTGTGACTGGAGCACTTGTTGCCCTCTTCCATTGCGAATTGGTCACTCCTCACGGCGGTGTATTTGTTCTTTTAATTCCTAATGCAATTAATCATGCTTGGTTATATCTTGCTGCAATTGCTGCGGGTAGTATCGTTACAGGTATAAGCTATGCGATTGTTAAGAAAAAGTTAGAAGAAAAACCTGTCGCTATTTCATG
>NZ_JABVBF010000198.1 GCF_013344765.1 Acinetobacter lactucae | reverse complement strand
ATTATTTATCACGCAAAAACAAAACGTAATATTGATTTAAAATTTGTATAATCGCTTTGAGTTGAAGTAGCTTTTCTTGAGTATTTTCCAATCTTGCAACATAACGCTGTGTTGCGATTTCCAGATCAATCTTTTCATTAATTTGTGGCGTAATTAGAAATAACTTTTGAAGATTATCAAAATTCTTTAATTTACGGTTTGAGAAATACTCAAGATGCCCTGACCACTTCTGATTAATCACTACATCATTAATGATAGGCCCACGTTCAGAATCAAATTTTAATTGATTCTCTTCCAAGTAAATTTTTTCAGGTGTCTCTTTAGAGCCTTGAAAAATCTGCGTTATCTTTTTAAACATTTCATCACATCATATTTATTTCAATTTAAATAATGGAAGTAATCTAGTCACTCCCATTATTTAAGTCTTCTAAATTAACGATTATTCATCGCCTAAATCATCAAGAAAATCTACAGTCGGTACAAAAAATAAAGTACCTGTTTGAGCAGTACTAAAGTCAAGTAACCGATCAAGATTGCCATGCTCGTTGCCTAAAAACATGTTCTCTAGCATTTGTCGGGTTGTACTAAATTTACGTGAGTAGCCAATAAAGAATGTGCCATATTCATTTCTAGAAGGATTTGAAAAAGGCATATTAGCTCTCATAATTTTAAGTTCATTACCTTCTGCATCATGAGCTTTACTAACAACATTATGAGCAGTTAAAGGTTTTTCATCATCGCCGAGCTCAACATCATTAAACTTTTTACGGCCAATCACTTTTTCTTGCTCTTCGTCAGTTAATGAACGCCATTTATCCATATCATGTGTATATTTTTGGATAAAAGCATAACTTCCCCCAATAAAATCAGGGTCTTCATCACCTACCAATACCCACTGTGCTGCAATAACGGGTTCAGGGTTCTCAGTCCCATCCACAAAGCCAATAATTGCACGTCCGTCAAAATAGCGGAAGCCATGAACTTCATCAATTGGATATGTTACTTTACCAAGCTGTTGATTAATTATATTACCAAGCTCATAACATAAAGTCTGGCGATCAGCACGAATATGAAAAAATAAATCCCCTGGAGTGGAAACAGCCGTATATTTCGGACCTCTAATTTCTTGAAATGGCTCTAACTCTTGGGGCTTTGTTTGCTCTGGAAATAAAATATCCCATGCATTTGAGCTAAAGCCCAACGTAGCATTAAATTTACTTTCTGGATAACGATTAAAGAGACTTCTGGTTAATGCTGAAAAATTAGCTGCAAAATCTTTTACTTTTTCTATGACAGAATCGCCTTGAGCTAGTCCCAATACAATAAATAATGCATTTTCACCAGGAGCACTCATTACAGGCTGAATTCTCATACATTCCATAAAATTATGCCTTATTTAGGTATTTAACCTTACTAATTTAGCATACTCATATTTATTTCATACAACCTGTTAAGAAATCTGATTTTGATAAGAGTTTAAGTACCCTCTTAAACTCTTACTCAAATTGACCTTAATCAACGTCCATATTGCTTTTTTAAATATTTTACGATTTCAGCAGACTCAAACATCTTCACTCCTGTATTTGGGTCTACCAAATATGGCACTTGCATTTTGCCTTGCATAATAGGCAACAACTTTTCTCTTTTCCCACCTTTTAAAGGGATGTATTTACCTGGCTTTAAGCGAAGAATAGCAGGCCCTTGATCTTGCCATCTTTCTTTAGCAACATTATGTAATACGTAAGGAAGTTCAAGCTCACAGAGTAGACTTCTTACAACTCTTGAATAAGGACTTGCCTCAAAACTCCATAACTCCAGTTTATGTTCAGGTACAGCTCTATCAACAATTTTTTTATTTACCCAAACTCCTCGAGCACCATTTAATATGGTCCCTGCAAAAGCAACATAAGGCGTTTTCGGATAACTCGAAAATTTCCGAGGTGTTTTCCCTGTGTTGCCATAATATTTAAATAAGTGATGAATAATATCCTGTGATTCATATAGTTGATCACCAGTATTTTCATCAATCAAAAAAGGAAACTGTAATTTTCCACCAGTCTCTTTCACAATAGAACGATACTTTGTTCCACCTTTAGGGCATGGATAAATCTCAACATCCAGATTCAAAAGTGTAATCACTTCACGAACGCGGCGGCAAAATGGTGAACCTTCAAATTCATATAGTTTCAAAGCTTTTACAGGTTGTTGTGGAAATGCTGTTCCTGTAACACCTCTACCACCCTCAGCAATTGCAGATACAACTGCTTGAAGTACTTTAATTTGATGAATCACCATCATGCGTTCCTTTATATTAGAGAATTAGACTAATTTTTCTTTTGCAATCACAATTCCATTATTATCAGCATAGATAAAATCACCAGATTGAATTGTGACTCCACCAAAATACAAATTAATATCTACTTCACCAATGCCCTTACGATTACTTTTTTGCGGAATTGCAGCCAATGCATGTACGCCTAAATCTAAAGTTGCAAGTGCATCAACATCTCTTACACAACCGTAAATCACTACCCCATTCCACTTATTTTTAACTGCCGATTCTGCAATCAAGTCCCCCATAAGCGCACAGCGCATAGATGCACCACCATCCACAACTAATACTTTACCTGTACCATCTGTTGCCAATAACTCTTTTACACGTGAGTTATCTTCAAAGCACTTTACTGTTACAACCTGTCCCCCAAAAGTTTTACGTGCTCCATAACTTTGAAAGAACTTGCCATCCATTGATGGGATTACAACCTGTAAGTCTTTTTCAGGGTTATCATCTAATAAATCACATGTTACAAATGGTACTGTCGACACTTTAATGCTCCCTTATCGAGTTTGTTGTATGCTCAGATTATCATATCGTTTAAAGGCTTCAATTTGCGTTAGCGCCGCTACGATCATCGTATGAGCCAATTGTTCCGCAGTTACGGGCTTATATTTGAATGGTTTTTGCAATTTATTCTCAATAAATTTAAAAAGACTTTGTCCTAAATCTTCAATAAACCGTACATCGCTGCGTTTACCAATCAGTAAAGACGGTCTAAAAATAGATAGTTTTTCGAGCTCTAGACTCTCAATATAATCTTCTAATTGTCCTTTCACTTTATTATAGAAAATTAGAGAATTTGCATTTGCGCCAAGTGCACTTACTAGCAATAGATGAATATGTTTATCTTGTACTAAATCTGCTAAATGAGCATTAATTTCATAGTCCACAGCATAAAAAGCCTGTTTTGAACCAGCCAATTTTAATGTTGTTCCCAGACAACTAAATGCATGGGTATGGCCACTCACATCTTCATCATTAAGCAGTAAAAAATCCTCTACAACCAGTTGAGTAACTTTTTTATATGTATTAAGTAGTTGTGATTCTTTTCTTACCACGACAGTAATCGCTTCAAATTCTGGTGTTTGCTCAAGCTGTTCGACAAGAGCCAAACCCACAAGTCCTGTAGCACCTATCACAATTGCTTTTTTAGTACTTATAGTCATTTTTTATCCAACCCTCTTTAAGTTTGTATCAAATTTAACCTTTTCTTACCTTTTTAGCAGCCCCTAAAACCGCTTAAAATGCTCGCAAGGCTTGACTTCACGGTGTTGATTCATCACAATATGGCACTTGTTTACGGGCTGGTGATGGTTACACCAGTTTACTGAATTAACCACAGCCCGCCCAGACCAACTTATTTTCAAGGAGTGCAAGAGTGGCAAACTCTGCTCAAGCTAAAAAACGTGCGCGTCAAAACGTTACAGCGCGTAAACACAACGCAAGCTTGCGTTCTATGGTTCGTACCTACATCAAACGTACTTTAAGTGCAATCGCTGGTGGTGATTATGCTGTTGCTACAGAAGCTTACAAAAAAGCTGTTCCTGTAATCGACCGCATGGCTGATAAAGGCATCATCCACAAAAATAAAGCTGCTCGTCATAAGAGCCGTTTAAATGCTCAAGTTAAAGCGTTAGCTAACTAATTTGAACATGTAAAAAAAGCCCAATAGGGCTTTTTTTATTATCTATCGTTTTTGAGCTTATAGCACTTTATGGAATTTAGCTACATTTAGCTCATAGGCCTTTCCTCTCCAAATCCATTTTAATTTACAATTTGGAAACTCTTCACCTTCAAACCATACAAATAATCCTTCCATCATTTCAGGCCAATCTTCTTTCTTAATTTTATTCTCGCCAGAAATTACAGCCACAATTGCAGCAATAATTGTGTCATGACTCACCGCCAAACTCAGTCCACCTTGAGTTTTAGGATGAGTATGATAAATAAGCTCTAGTACATCTAAAACACCAGTAATGGGATGTTTCATACCTGGTAATGCATTATTTACAAAACTATTAATAAAACCTAAAGCGCCCTGCTTTTTAAAATAAGGAGCAGCTTGTTGTATATCTAAAACAAAACTGCCCGGTTCAACAAGTAGCCCTTGCTCAATAATTTCAATCGTATGCGTATTAGGTTGAGGGCTTACATCGTCAGCCCCTTCAATCATGAGCGCAGCCGTATCAACACAGCGCTGTATCGGACTTGAAATACAATGCTGAATAACACGATCTGTATTTTTGATTAAATAATTACCCCATGCCTGCGCAAGCTCACGTCCTTGAGGAGTAAGTTGGAGATCATATCCAGCCAAACCTTGCCCATCTACAAGTTCTCTTAAAGAATGGCGCGTAAATAAGGTTACAGGAGTTGAAGCATCAGGCAATAAATCAATTGCTTCAAACATACTTTTAGGCAATAAATCGAGTGCCATTTTTATCTTGTCATCTTTTTTCAATACTTTACCACTATAACATGTCTGGCATAACTCTCAATCTATAACACCTGATTGGGCTAATGCTTCAAATGCTATTTTTTTGCTTTCCTCATCACGAAAAGCGATAAAGCCCTCATTTAAAACGGTATCTCTTTGGTTATATTCAAAAGGCTTCCCATCCAGAGTAAGTAAACCACCGCCTATACTTTCTAATAGCCCTTGACCTGAACTTGTGTCCCATTCAGAAGTAGGATGGAAGCGTGGATAAATATCTATTTCACCTTCTAGCATCATACAAAATTTGTAGGCACTTCCAGCTTCTCTTCGGATAATAGTATGTTCTTTTTCAATAGGTTGGATAAATTTTTGGTATTTTGGGTTTTTACTGCCGTGACTAAGGCCTATTTGTATAGGTGCATTTGATCCCATCGAAGTAATCTGATATTGATACCATTGTTTTTGACTAAAACTATATTTAAAAGGTAAATCTTGCAGATATCCTAAGTACACAACTTGTTCACATGGCACAGCAATAACTGAAAAAACTGTTTCTTTACCCTTAATCAAACTTAAGTTGATCGTAAATTCATCACGCTCATGTATAAATTCTTTGGTTCCATCGAGTGGATCTAACATCCAACAAGTAGACCAGTCATGACGAGCACTATAATCACTTTCTTCAGACAATACTGGCAACTCTGGAGTAATCTCCGCAAGATGTTTTAATAAGAATTTATTTACCTTTAGATCTGCTTGGGTTACAGGAGAATCATCTTGCTTTTCGTGAATAGTAAACTCATAGCCCGCAGAATAGTTTTGATATTCTTGTAATAAAATCTGACTCGCCTCTTCCAAAATAGGCAGAAGTTGATTAATTAAATTATCTTGTGGACGCGTAGTTGTTATAAACATAAATATGCTCTGCATAGTTTCATTTCTATTATAAGTGAATTATGAACAATTCAATATTCGCCAACAG
>NZ_JABVBF010000197.1 GCF_013344765.1 Acinetobacter lactucae | reverse complement strand
ATTCTTAGTTTGATTAATAACATGCTCATTGATCTATTGGCGACAATGGCTAGATTAGATAATGACAAGCGAAAAGAACGTATAAAACAAGGGTTAGAAAGATCAGGTTATGTTCCAACTGGTAGAAAGGCAAATACTTCAAAACATGAGCGTATTAAAGAATTACTAAAGCTACAAAGCATGACAAAAGAAGAAGTAGCAAAAGCAGCTAGTGTTGGTATAGCAACAGTATATAGAGTAGCTAAAGAACTAAAGGATCAGTAAATCTAAAAATATAATCGAAATAGCGGTTTAAAGGGGTTTATAGGACTGCTGTAGAGCTTTTATCTCCTATTCTGAACTTACCTACCTGTAGTGTTTAAAGCTCCTTAAATCGAATCTAAGAGAGCTATGCGTTATGTATACTTTTGTTAATTTATTTGCTACAGCGAATTTTATGTGATATATTTTTATTGATATAAGTTGAGTAAATCCTTATTTTAAGTGAATGGGGACAACTTTTCACATTAAAAATCACTTTGTAAGCCTTAGACCATAAGGTTTACGTCTAAAATTATCCTGCATTATATATAGATGCTTTATTAGTATTTAAATCATATCTCTATCTTTAAAGAATTACTGTGATAACAATGCAGTGATAGGGAGCTCTATTCTTTAAAATTATTAGTTAGTTAAGGAGGTGTTGTGACAACAATTGGTATTAAAATTATGACAGATGGGAGGAGATATGAAATTAATCCTGTCCATTATGACAAGATAGAGAACTTAGCTTTGTATGCTAGAGACAATATGAGTTATCCATGTTGCTTTCACTTTTTAAGTCATATTGATGACCCTGAAACATTTAAAGAAACAAAAAGAAACTTAATTAAAGAGTTTGAGAGGGAGTTAAAGAGACAATTCAAATCATCTCCACAGGAATGCCCAGAAGTATTAGTGCTGTACTCTATTGAGTTTAAATACACAACTAATAAAGAAGTAGAAGGTGGTACAGATGCATACGATACAAGTAGGTTTGATATTCCTAAAGCCCCTTTTCTACATATCCACTTTTATGTGATCGCAGATTGCAGAAGAACACATCCAGGATTATTTAGAGATAAGGCTATAGCTTCACTTGATAACTTAGGTGGGTTAAGAGCAGGAAGGTATTTATTATCTAAAAATAATGAGCTGTTTAAAAAGCTTAAAGGTGAATATTTTGATGATACTTTTCAGCGACTACTGTATGTAGGAAAGGTCGAGCAAAAGTCACCTGAAATTCCATTTAGAAAGAAGTTTGGTACATCTAAAGTGCCAAACTAGTTATGTAACTAACTGTAATTTCAACCTAAAATGTTTGTATCATATTGCGCATATATTCAGACAAGTGTTTTATATATAAATATCAATAACATAAGCCATTGAAACATTGTATTAAAAACACTATTAATAGCAGCAGAAGAAATATAAGTTAAATGAGAGATAAATACTCTCATTTCTTATACAAAAACTAGATTAATGCTAGTTTTTAGTTACTAAAATTAGTAATTTACCAAACACAACCTATGTATTTATTGCACAAAATTTCAAAATAGAAAATTTCCATATTTATTTGTTATTTATAGATATTTCATGTTTTAAAGGCGTTCCTTTTTAACGGGGTGTTTTTCAGGTTAAACATAGACAGACGCTAGACCTGTTATTTGTAATAACTATCTTAATTTTAAAAATGATTAGGGTTTAAATCCTAAATCAAGTAAAGCCTGATAATACCTTTTAGCTTTAGATTCATTTTTCAAATCTTGGGCAATGAGTTCAGCAAATTCGATTTCCCCTGTACCAGCAGGAGCGAAGATTGAAAGTGATGTAAATACTGGACTTCTATTCTCGACTACAGCCTTTGCTATCTCTCTTGAAAAGTAATGTATTTGTTTTGGTGTTAGATATGAAAATAAGTCAGGATTCTTTACAGCCTTCTCTACTTGTTTTTTCTCTTCTTTAAACTTGAAAGAAAAAGAGAATCCATTAATTCTGACTCCTTTCTTATGTTGTTCATATTTGACAGTCAGGTCAGTGTTTTTATTAATTTGTTCTATGGCTACATCTAAAACACGAGCTTTGAAATTATTCATTTGCTTGTATTCGTTAACACCTAGACCAAGTTGATTTCTAAAGTTATCGATCTCGAATACAGGAGTTTTCTTTACAGTTTTCCATTGAATCAATAGCTCATAGAGTCGAATAGCATATACACTATTTAAACCTGATGTTTTTTCTAACAAATAACTAGTAAAGAAGTCTTTTAACCCATCTATCTTAGTTATTTCTTTTGCAACAACCCTACTAAGAGTAATTTCGATTCTACCTTCTTCTTGTATATATTTGACATCTTGAACCCATCTACTCTTTATAGGGTTCTTATCTATATCAATAATAGTAAAACGTCTCTCAAATAGAGTCTCTTCTGCACTCTTCAAAGCAATATAGCCTGCCTGATTAGATACATTAAATTCTTTTGCATACTCTACAGCACTAATGCTTAAGGGAACTGATGAGTCTAATCCTTTCCCATTCTCTCTAGCATTAACAATAGCAAGCTGTAATAGTCTAGTTTCTGCTAAAGATAAAGTTTGTAAAGCTTCAATTAATCTATTTGTTTTTACTACTAATTTATTACCCATACTTAATTAGATACAAATTTTAATATGTATCTTTTAGCACATAAAATTATTTGTATCAAATAGCAAAGGAAACGTAGCTAAATAGCAAAGGAAACGTAGCTAAATAGCAAAGGAAACGTAGCTAAATAGCAAAGGAAACGTAGCTAAATACCTATATAAGCAATTGATATATAATAGATATTAGGTGTATAAAAGCATTATAAAACTATTAAAATTATTAAAAGCCAAATTTTTATTTTTAAATGAGTTTTTTTTAATATAAATACACCCCTCTAGGAGCTCACCAGAGGCCCGTAGCGACTCGTTATTTGTTTTGGCTACATAACTATGCTTAATGTATCAAATGATGCTTAAAACGCTTATACGTGCTTCTAATGGTGTACTATTTCGTTTGTTGTGTTAAAATGGGAAAAGGTAAAGAATTCATAGCAATATGAGCTCATATTACTTTAAGGATTTATGTGACAAGGGATTCCCTTTTCTAAAACGAAAAAAGGGAAACTGCTACCAACAGTTCCCCTTAGTCCGTAAGTCTAGTTTTTAATCAAAATCTAATAGGTAAAACTATAGATAAATCTGATTAAAATCATTAACTTAAGTAGTGTTTTGTTATTAGATTTTACCAGATTTATTTGCAACGTTCAAGTTGACGCAGGGGAAACCCTTGTCAGAGACGTGCCTATGGTTTGCCTATAACAATGGTTATAGGAGAAAATTAACCATGATTCACGTTCCAAAACTACCAAGTGTTAATACTCACAAAGCATCTATTCTCTATCTCTTATTAAGAGGGCATAGAATTAAGAATAAAGAAATGTGGGGTCATATTGATACAGGTTATTCTGCTAGTCGTATCAGTGAACTACGTTCAGATTTATGGCTGATTGATGATATTTCCTTAAGAGAAGTTACTAAGGAGAAGAAAACTGTTGTTGTTAAACAGTACTTCATTAAAAGTATTCATCTTAGTGAAATTCTCAAAGATCAAAATGTTTTAGATTTCATTGCTAAATATGAAGCTGTTCATATGAGAAAAGCAGGATAATCATAAGCTGAAAGAAAGTAGGTGAACTTAATTAGATTAGGTTCACCTCTTTTTTATCCAAATAGTTTAGAGAGCAATCCCTTTTTTCCTTCTTTATGCTCAATTAATTTTTGATCTAATTGTTGTTTAAGCCATGTTTCATTCTGTCTTATATATTCTAATTGGGATTTCAGTTCATTAATTCTCATTTCACTAATAGCTAATTGTTGTTTTAGTTGTTCATTCTCTAACTTCAATTGTTCATTTAAAGTAGTAATATTGATGTCACCTTGTGTTAACACTTGTGGATTTTGAACATGCTTACTGAACAATCTAACTAGATCAGATGTATCTAATTTGCCTTCACTGTCTTTAGTTAATTTTCCTTGTTTTATATATTTGTACAATGTATTTCTACTTACACTAAAGTCTTGAGAAGCTTTGTTAATACTGATTCTGCTCACTGTTCATAACCTTCTTGTTCACTACTGTTAACATTAACATGTTAGTTGTATACGTATAAAATTAATTTGATAAGAGTATTCTGCTGCTCTATCCACGTACAGTGAAGAGATTAGGTAGTTTTGGTTTGTTTCAAAATTAGATTTTTAATTAAATAGTTATTGCAACTTTTCACAAAAGAGCCATGTTCATCCACTTCTCTAGAGATAGAAATCAGATCATTCGTAATAAGTATTTCTAAGGCTTTACTAATATGTTTAGGATTTATGCCATAACTAGCCAGTCTAGAATAAGAAATCTTTACATGCTTAGAGTTGTTTTCTCTAACTTGAAGCAGAATCAGATATATCTTTAAAGCAGTTAGGACATAGACTCCTTTATTGGGAAAGTTAGCAAGTCGATCTACTAAATGAACATATGGAATCTTAGTAAATCTCATATCAACAAAGACTAGCTTGTACTTATTTACAATATTCGTTTTATCTTGCTGTAGCTTTAGCACTATTCCTAATTCAATTAATCTCCTAATTCCTCTGATCACCATTGGTTTGCTCAAACCTGTTAAATCACTTAACTGTTGGAGAGATAAAGACACTTCTTTTGTCTTGAAATTATTTTTTAATCCAAAAGCTAGTAAGCACTTGAGTGCAGCTATATGAATACCCGTAAGTTTTCCTGCACTAAATGGTGCGTACTCAAGACCACTTATGTCAGGAGGTAAAGAACCGAATATTTGCATTACTTAATCCCTATTTGAATACGAATAATCAAAAACATAATGATGAGTGTCTGAACAAAACAAATAGACAGGAGTGCATTTGAAAAATTAAGGTTCATAAATATAAGGATGATCTTAAATAAGATTATCAAAAGGTGTATATGAGTAGAGATCATTATTAGCTCCAATTTAGTCATGCTAGTAATTTTTAAATGGTGACGGTAATAAATCTAGATTGTGATGTACCCTAAATTTATTAAAAATCTTATATTTTTATATTTATTATCAATAAATTATCTAATTTTTTATGCTGTAAATAGAAATACAACTTGTTAACCTGAAAATACGGCAAAGCTATCATTAGACTATAGTTAAAAAATAATTAGAATTATGACAATTAAATCTATCATTAGACTTTTAATAATTATTAAATGATAGTATTATCAAAATAGTTTCAAGAGACAGGCTAAATGATATGACCGTAAGAATATACGTAAGAGCTAGTACTAAAGATCAAGATGCAGAAAGAGCATTAAGTGATTTAGTTCTATTTGCAAATACTATTGATAGCACTCAAGTCCAATACATTGAAAATCATTCTGGAACAAAATTAGAACGCCCTCAATTGAATAAACTACTTAGTGAATCAGAGCAGGGAGATACTCTATTAGTTGAAAGTGTAGATAGACTCTCAAGGCTTACACAGAAAGACTTTGAAGTGTTGAAACAGCGCATCAAAGATAAAGGATTAAAATTAGTAGTTGCAGACCTGCCAACTACACATCAAACAATTGGAACAAGTGACGATATTACAGGCTCGATTCTTAGTTTGATTAATAACATGCTCATTGATCTATTGGCGACAATGGCTAGATTAGATAATGACAAGCGAAAAGAACGTATAAAACAAGGGTTAGAAAGATCAGGTTATGTTCCAACTGGTAGAA
>NZ_JABVBF010000196.1 GCF_013344765.1 Acinetobacter lactucae | reverse complement strand
TTGATGGTTCATTCTTCCAAGACGAAGTGGAACAACGCAAAATCATGGCTGTACCGATGGTATTCCAAGATAACGAGCACATTGGTCAAGGCCGTATGACCCTTGAAGAGATTGTGGCGAAACTTGATACCAACTCTGCTGAAAAAGATGCAGCAGCACTCAATGCTAAAGATGCATTTGATGTATTGGTAATTGGTGGTGGCCCTGCGGGTGCAACAGCTGCGATCTATGCAGCACGTAAAGGTATTAACACCGGTATCGTGGCTGAACGCTTTGGTGGTCAGGTCATGGATACCATGGACATTGAAAACTTCACCTCTGTGCAAAAAACACAAGGTCCTAAGTTTGCTGCCGAAATGGAAGCCCATGTTCGTGAATATGATGTCGATATCATGAACCTGCAACGCGTCAGCAAAATCACGGGTGCAAACCAGACTGCAAATGGCTTGGTTGAAGTTGAACTTGAAAACGGTGCAAAACTTGAATCAAAAACCGTGATCCTTTCAACAGGTGCACGTTGGAGAGAAATGAATGTACCGGGTGAACAAGAATACCGTACTCGTGGTGTCGCGTACTGCCCACACTGTGATGGTCCATTGTTCAAAGGCAAACGTGTTGCGGTAATTGGTGGTGGTAACTCGGGTGTTGAAGCTGCGATTGACCTTGCTGGGATTGTTGAGCATGTGACTCTGGTTGAATTCGATACCAAACTTCGTGCTGACCAAGTCTTGCAAAACAAATTGCATAGTTTGCCAAACACCACTGTGATTATGAATGCTTTAAGTACAGAAGTGTTGGGTGACGGATCACAAGTGACTGGTCTTAAATATAAAGACCGTGCCACTGACGAAGAGCATGTGGTCGAGCTTGCAGGGATCTTTGTACAGATTGGTTTATTGCCAAACACTGATTTCTTGAAAGACAGTGAAGTTGAGTTAACCAACCGTGGTGAGATCATTGTCAATGACCGCAACGAAACCAATGTGCAAGGTGTATTTGCTGCGGGTGACTGTACCACTGTACCTTACAAGCAAATCATCATTGCCACAGGTGAAGGGGCTAAAGCATCACTCTCTGCGTTTGATTACATCATCCGTTCTGGGCAATAAAATCGAGCAAATCACTATTATTTAGTTCAAGCCTAGCATTACAAAATGCTAGGCTTTTTTAATAATAGAGTTACAACTTCTTAACAATTTTCGATCTTTATTAATCATTTACTTTATGTTTATATTTTATACATCCATATTTGGATGCCATGAATTAGAAGGAAAAACACAATGAATAAATTACTTGTTGCTTTAGGTCTTGCTGCGACTGTTGCCCTTGTTGGTTGTAATAAAGATAAAGCTCCAGAAACTGGTGCAACTACAGGTGAACATTTAGAAAATGCTGCTCAACAAGCAACAGCAGATATCAAATCTGCTGGTGACAAAGCGGCAGAGGATATTGCAACTGCGACTGATAATGCTGCTGAGAAGATTGATGCTGCAACCGACCATGCTGCTGACGCAACCGCTGAAGCTGCTGCAAAAACTGAAGCGACTGCGCGTAAAGCAACTGCTGATACAGCTCAAGCTGTTGAAAATGCAGCTGCTGATGTGAAAAAAGATGCTCAACACTAATTGTGTTTAACATTAAAAAAGCCCCTATTGATTAGGGGCTTTTTTATACTTTAAAATCTTTTAGGAAATTAAGCCTTCATCACGCATCGCAATTTGTACAGATTGACGCTCTGCAACTTTATTACGCAATGCAATAATGTGCTTATATGGTGTTAAATCATGCTCAATCGAGTTTGACCAATTTGTTAAAACAAATAGATAAGCATCTGCTGGACCAAAATTATCATTTACCAAATAATCATAATCAGATTCAGCCAAATAATTATCGATATATTTTAAAAGGCGATCAATTTCAGCATAAGCTTTAGTTTTTTCATCAGTTGTTAACGGTGCTCCAAAGAATACTGCATAGGCATCATGTAACTCAGAGTTCAAATACCCCAACCACTCTAATACTTTTGCACGCCCCATCCCTGATGGCGGGATTAAATCCTGCTTAGGATCATGCTGAGCGAGGAAAGGTAAAATCGCAACGTTCTCAGTTAACATTAAACCCGGGTTAATCTCTAAAGCGGGTACATATCCTTTTGGATTAATCTCGTAATAGTCGGCGCCTTTTTCTGTTTTATGCGTTTTTAAATTTACCCGTTCTAAGTCAAAATCAACATTAATTTCATTTAAAATAATATGTGCAGCTAAAGAACATGCGCCTGGCGAATAATATAATTTCATATTTGATCCTTGTTATCTCATATTAACGTTTTAAATTGCTTCTAGAAAACCTGCAAGGTTTGCCCAATTCTTTAATTGTAAAAAAGCGTAAACTTATAAAATACTTACACAATCTAATATTCTTGAAAAAGTCATTCCTTGCAAGTTGTCTTGCGTGACGATTGTTTAAAATATGATAAAACACATTTGCGTCACGCAATTTTTCCGTTAATTACGCTTAAAAAGCTGGCTAAGCCAGTTTATTAATTCAGATAAGAAATCAAAAATACCGTTTTTCTTATCATCATCAGGATGGTTCGAATCTTTACCATTTAAATCCAGATCGACAATTACAGGGTCGTGGTCTGAAGAACGATAAGCATCTTCACCATAGAACAAAGCTTTTTGCTCATCAGTTTTATATTCTTCATTGTAGTCTAAAGCCGTTGGCTCATCTGCATTGATATGCCAAGCAAAAGTTCTGACTACTTTTGGATATAAAGCTGCATCAGCAATTGCATGGTCTAAGTTACCAGCTCCACCATTACCGTTGGCATCACTCGCAACCCCAAAAACATAGCTATATGCTTGAGCACCTTGTCCTACCTTAGCGTCATTAAGCAAAACCTTATAGTTCGCTTTTTCAAATGACAAAATTGGTTCTTCTTTTGCGTAGCTATTCATATCCCCTACAAGTAAAGCATTTTGCTTAGGCACTTGGGTCGGATTTTTCGCTAACCACTGCACAATTTGATCTACTGCTTTCACACGAGTCGGGTTCCAGCAGCCTTGACCATCGTTTTGGTCTGCATCAGTAGAGCTAGCATCTACCCCACTACAGCTTTTCGATTTCAAGTGGTTTGGAATGACAGTAAATGTTTTATTACCACGAACTGCTTGGAAACTTTGCGCCAATGTTGTTCGGTTTTTATCACCCAAATCAAGCACAACAGGTTTATTTAAAGGTTTAACACGCTTGCTGTTATAGATAATAGCAACTGCGATCGCATCACCACCTAAACGATCTAGATTTTCAGGAACGACGTATTTCCAATCGCTACCTAAAGCCTTGGTTAAATGAGCTATTGCACTGTTAGGCCCATAACCATTGTTCGCAATTTCCATTAAACCGTAAACATCGGCATCAATCGCTTTTAATGCACTCACAATTTTACGATGCTGTTTATCAAACTCAGCTTGTGTTGTCGCACCACGCTCTGTTGGGAAACCAGTTGCGCCGTTGTCATAATTCAAAACGTTAAATGAAGCTACACGAATGTGATTAGCATTTTTAGTAAGGACACTTTGACGCGGGTTTGTTTGAGTAATAACTTCAGGCTGATTACGTCCAAGCACAGGTTGTACACGCCAACCATTAAAACGATATTCTAAAATACCTTCAGCATTTTTAAGTTGATAACCCGAACGTAGCGTATTAGCAGCACTAAAATTGCTCGGTAACCACGGCGTACGGTTTTGATTGTTATAACCATCATCAAAAATAATTTTCGATAATAAATTTTTCTGAGCTAGAGCTTTAGCTTCAGGAGATAACGCTGGATATAAGTTGGTTGGAATATATAAACGACCTAAGCTTAGAGATAGTTCACCATAACGACCGTAATTGTAGTTCTCGCTCACCGTTAAAGTCTGAGGTAATTTGACCAACATACCTTGATAACGTTGGGGAGAATTAATTGAACCACCCGTTAAGCTAGCAAATGGAAGTTCAAGGCTAATCGGCTGAACCTGATTTGCCATATTGCTATTACAGGTTTGAATATCTTGTTGTAATTGATCTAATTGCAACTGGTTTTGGTAGGTCGTTAAACGTCCACGTAAAATAACTTCATCACCAACTTGTCCGCCTTTTACCGCGCTACTATTCGGAATATAAACAAAAATGGCATTGCTGACATTTGCACGTGCTTTGGTGTCTGGGGTCTGAACATAAAACCCAGAGAAACCATTGGCATAACGATAGTCAGCAGTAATCACCCCACGCACGGTATAGGTCTGGTTTTGTGCTGCAGTTGATAAATCAGCAATTGGGGTATCAGAGCTTGAACAACTTACCGTTTCAACAGGAGGCTGTGTTGTTGAGCCAGATAAATTTGAAAAGTCATTTCGGTTTGTCCATGCCGACCATGAACGGTCCAAATCAAATGCTGCGGTTGCATCAATACTTAAAGCTGGGTTCTCAGTTTCAATACGCTTAAAACTATTTCCCAAGCTTGAAACGGCTGTTCCCCATCCTGCTTCCGGTCGCTCACCAATACGCCCAAAACGGTCTACAGGTGTGCCTTTGTACACAAGCACAACGGCATCATCACCATTAAAAGATAATGCAGCGACCTGATTTACTTTACTACCAAGTTCAGCCTGTAACTCAGAACGACCTACCAAAAACTTCTGCTTACTGGTTAATGACCCTTGTAAACGGAAAGCCGCTGTTTTTGCGGTTCCACCATTATTAAATTGTTGAATTTCATAGTCGGCTAAATTAACAGTAGTCCCATCTGGATTATAAATTTCCAAACCTTTGCGGTTACTACTACCATCAACATATTGGCTGAACATGAGTTGTGCTTGTGCCCAAGGACTATATGTAAAAGCACCAAGTGCCCCTAATAGCACAGAAAGTGTGCGTAATTGAAAAGTTTTCATAAGGAAATATGTTCATTTGAAATTTATATAGATTCTTAGATTAAATATTGAACATGACATCTACATGAAGAAAAACACCGAAATATTTGACTTGACCACATGAAGACTTAAAATACCGCATTTGAATTTCAATATTGCCAAGGTTATGTCGATCGATCAGTTAGAAACGCAAATTGCAGACTTAGACAATTTGCCTGAACACCGTGAAATTGTGACGTTTATGCGTCGCTCAGCACCACTTAATACGTCTCAACGCACGGCATTAGAACAACATCGCGATTTAATTTTGGAATATCCTGTTGGTGACTTACGCCAACACTTTGAACATCCAGAGCGCCCTTTAACTGTTGAAATCGGTTTTGGTATGGGTCGTTCATTAGTGCTTATGGCAAAAGCCAACCCTGAACGCAACTATGTGGGTATTGAAGTTCACGTACCTGGTATTGCTCAGTGTCTTTATGAAGCAGGTATGGCGGAACTTAAAAACTTACGTGTACTTGATGCAGACGCGATTCAGGTTTTACGTGAAATGCCAGACAACAGCATTAACTGCGTACAACTTTATTTCCCTGACCCTTGGCAAAAGAAACGTCATTTCAAACGCCGTTTTGTTATTCATGAGCGTATGCAATTGGTTGAACAAAAACTTGAGCTCGGCGGTACATTCCACGCTGCAACAGACTGGGAACCGTATGCAGAATGGATGCTTGATATTTTAGACAATCGTCCAGATCTTGAAAACTTGGCAGGTAAAGGCAACAGTTACCCTCGTCCAGAATGGCGTCCAGTGACTAAGTTTGAACGCCGTGGCATTGAGTCTGGTCACAAAATTAATGACTTTATCTTTAAAAAGATTAAGTAAAATTTGATTGCTAGATAGCGAAAAAATGAGAGAATTAAATATTA
>NZ_JABVBF010000195.1 GCF_013344765.1 Acinetobacter lactucae | reverse complement strand
GTAATCAGTTAGAAAGAATGCTTGTGCTCAGTTTGTAGTGAACTAAAAAATTAAGCTTATGGCTTTTTATTTGCTAAATAGACAGTCTTGATCTGAAATTTGGTCAATGAAAAAGCCAAATATCAATGACATCATCAAAAAAGCGAAACGTGATAATTATCAAATTTTGTATTTTAGGATTAAGTGGAATTCACTAGGCTCATTTTTATTTTAGACGGAAATGGGCTTTCTTTTATTGAATAAAATATGAAAAGCTAAAATTAATTCTAGTTTCTATTTTAATTTATAATTCAACTGAAAGATGTATTGATTTTACATATTATAGATTTTATTATATGACCATTAATTGCTGCGTTTGATAGTTTTTGTTTTGATAGCCTATTTCTAAAATGAAATAGGCTTTTTTTTATTAAAGTTATTTAGAGTTAGGAAAATTTAGGACTTTATAATTGTGTTGAGCGTTCAGTCAGCCATTTCGCTAATTGTGGCCAAAACTCCAGAGCACTCGCTTGACTCGACATTAGGCCTAAATGGCCACCAGGAATGAGCATAAATGTGACATCTTGGCTGCTTGTCAATTGACTTAATGGAGATGCCGCATCAGCAGTCACTAACTGATCACCGCGACCCGCGCCAACTAAAAGAGAGCAATCTATATTTTTTAATTCGATTTTCTTATCTTTTAACTGGATAAAGCCGTGTTTTAGTGGATTTTGTAGCCAGACATTAAACAACATGTCCTGATTAATCCCACCCGGATAATCAATCATATTATTTAAAAAGTCACTTAGAGTAGCATGCTCTTGTACAAATTGTAGATCATCAAGATTTTTTAGCAATTGCACATGTCCATCAAACCAACCTTTAGGATCAAGAATTTTGAAACCTAGAGAATTTAAAATTCCCGGGCTATGAATTAGACGTTTTGGCAATCCAGAATAAATACGGTCCTGAATTTTTTTATTGCGACCAATCACGTTATTTATGGTTCGGTAGAGTTTTCCAATATAGCCAGAAGCATAACTATCAATTGGACTACCTAGCACGATAAGGTTTTTAACATAATTGGGTTGATTTAAAGCCGTATATAAAGTGACGAATATGCCAGCCATACTCCAGCCATGAAGCGAGATTTGTTCACTTCCTGAATGTGTTCTCACAAGTTGTATTGCTTTAGGAATAAAATCTTCAATAAATGTTAAAAAATTAAGATGTCTATCTTTAAAATTTAAACGGCCCCAATCGACAAGATATACGTCAAAACCTGCATTTTGAAAATATTTAATAAGAGAGCGATATGGATACAAATCATATATCGCCATATTAATAGCTAGTGGGGCAACAAATACTAAAGGCTCTTTGAATTGTTTTTGAGTAGCTTCGTAATAGCGGATACGGGTTTGATTGAATTCACCAATAACTTCATAAGGAGTGCTTTGTGATAGTACTAATGTTTTTGAATGGAATAGTCGGGTAGAAAGGTGCTTGATTTGACTTTGTTCAGAGACAAGGGACTTTAAGCGTTTCATCTTGCGTTACCAACTATTTACTAAAGATTGAATAAAGTCTAAGCGATAATTTTAAGGTTTACCTTGACCTTAAATACCCTAGACACTCAAAATGATGATAGTTTTTTAGTACATGACCAGTAAAGGCGAACATTTAATGAACCAGTCTGATGATTTAGAATACCAACTTGATACTTTAGCCATTCGTACCGGACATACTCGTAGTTTTGAAGGTGAGCATGGCGAACCGATTTTTTTGACATCATCTTTTGTATATGAAAATGCAGAAGAAGCTGCAGCAAAATTTTCTGGTCAAGTTCAAGGAAATATCTATTCTCGTTTTACCAATCCGACTGTATCGATGTTCGAAAAACGTTTAGCAGCTTTAGATGGTGCTGAACGTGCTGTTGCGACAAGCTCTGGAATGGGCGCGATTTTGTCAGTTGCTATGGCTTATCTAAAAGCAGGTGATCATGTCATTTGTTCAAGAGCAGTTTTTGGTTCGATTGTTGCCTTATTTGAAAAATATATTGCCAAGTTTGGTGTAGACATTACATTTGTTGATCTCCGTGATTTAGACGCATGGAAAAATGCGGTACGTCCTGAGACTAAACTATTATTTGTTGAGTCACCATCTAACCCTCTAGCTGAGATCGCAGATATTCAAGCGCTTGCAGATATTGCCCATGCGAATGGTGCACTACTTGCTGTTGATAACAGTTTCTGCACGCCTGTTTTACAACAACCCTTAAAATTTGGGGCAGACCTTGTAATTTACTCGGCAACTAAATATTTAGATGGGCAAGGGCGCGCACTGGGTGGTGCTGTTGTCGGTAATCATCAATTATTAGAAGAAGTTTTTAGTGTTGTTCGTACACTCGGACCATCAATGAGCCCATTTAATGCATGGGTGTTCTTAAAAGGTCTAGAAACTTTACGTTTGCGTATGAAAGCACACTGTGAGGGTGCTCAAATTCTTGCAGAATGGTTATCTAATCATGAAAAAGTAGAGAAGGTCTACTATGCTGGTTTACCAACTCATGAAGGACGTGAACTTGCTGCTAAACAGCAAAAGGGTTTCGGCGGGATTGTATCTTTTGTTGTTAAAGGCGAGCGTGAAAGTGCTTGGAAAGTTATTGATAATACAAGGTTTATTTCAATCACCGGTAACTTGGGTGATGTGAAATCGACTATTACCCACCCAGCAACGACAACTCATGGCAAACTTTCTGTTGAAGCAAAAGAAGCCGCAGGTATTCAAGAAGGTTTAATTCGTGTTTCTGTGGGTCTAGAAGATATTAACGACATTATTGGTGATATCTCACGTGGGTTAGACCTCATCTAATTAAATTATGGTAGTTCTAGAAAAAGCCACATTCATTTAATGTGGCTTTTTTTGTGTTACTTATAAGCAACAATAGAAATAAAAAGTCTACGTTTTGTTATAAATCAGTTTAAAATTTCAACGTATAAAAGTTCTAAATTTAATAAAAATAACAAAGAGAGTTTTTAATCATGCTTAAACTTATAATCATTTTAGTTGCGATAGGGGCAATTGGACTGGTTGGCTACAAAGTATTTGCCCAAAAAGATGAACCAACACAGATGAGTGAAACTGTATTATTAATTAATGATGCAAACAAATCTGTTCAAGATGCTGATCTTTCAATAGAAAAAGCCAATACTTCTTTCAAAAAAGTGCCCTTAAGCGAATATAAAACAGTCAATACAAGTTTACAGGCCTCACAATAATGATCTAAAGCAATTAGATCCTAAAGAAATGACAGCTAATTTTAATTTAGGCATGCCTGTCGTACCTAAAATAGAGCTAGAGATACTGATAGAAAACATTACTTTATTGTGTCAGAATTACGGATTAATTTGAGTTCAATGTACTAGCTTGCATAGATTTTAATCAATACAGCTAGCTCAACGAGATTAAGTTTTTATAAAGTATTGGCAGATAATGAATAATACTTTAAAGATTTGATAGAGATACGGAGTAAGGTTATGAATATCAATATGCTCATGCAGCAAGCGCAGCGCATGCAAAAAGATATGGAAACAAATATAAAAAAGGCTAAAGAAGAGCTTGCTCAAACTGAAGTTCAAGCAGAAGCTGGCGGTGGTTTGGTTAAAGTCACAATGACTGGCCGTTACATCGTAAAACGTATCGAAATTAATCCAGAATTACTTCAAGATGAGCCAGACATGATTGAAGATTTAATTGCTGCTGCGGTTAATGATGCTGTGCGTCAAGCAGAAGTGATTTCTGAAGAAAAAATGCAAAAAGCAAATTCTGGTATGGGCTTACCACCTGGCTTGGCGGGTATGTTCTAAGGATATTCAGTGTTTAGTGATAGATTTGAACAACTTGTTCAAGCTTTACGTATATTGCCTAGCGTTGGTCCGAAGTCGGCTCAACGTATGGCTTTACATCTTTTGATGAAAAATAGAGAAGGTGCATTTGCATTAGCTCACGCCTTACATGAAGCTTCAAGTTATATACATGAATGTAGTGTCTGCCACTCTCTGACTGAACATGAAATTTGTGATATTTGTGCCTCAACTGACAGAGATGATCAATTATTGTGTGTAGTTGAATCACCAGCAGATGTGATGGCGATCGAGCAAAGTGGTAGCTTTCGTGGCAAATATCATGTTTTAGGTGGTCATCTTTCTCCATTAGATGGTATTGGACCTGAAGAAATTGGTATTCCTTATCTGATACAGCGTTTAAGCCAAGGCACGATTGAAGAAGTGATTTTGGCAACGAATGCGACTGTTGAAGGACAGGCAACGGCTCATTATTTGGTAGAGGCGACTAAGCATTTACCAATACACATGACACGTATCGCTCAAGGTGTACCTCAGGGTGGTGAACTCGAGTACGTAGATAGCCATACCTTAAGTCAGGCAGTGCATAACCGCATGAGAATGAAATAAGCATTGCGATGCTTATTTCATTAATACAATATCAATTTAATTGAAAAACTTGTGAATTGAATTCAACTATTAAAGATAAATATTATTTTGTTTTTTATAATAGTAGAAAGTTTAAATAGAATATGAATATAAACATGAAAAGAATCATATCAATTCTATAGAAGGGTATTGAGAGATAAATTTAAAAATACACATAAAAGATCAAAAAATTATCTATTTGCGAGAAATTGTTCAAAAATAGAGTATTCATAAAGGTTTAAGTGGCATTTTTCTGCTTCTATGTTATATATACCAGAGTTTAAAGCACTCTTTGCATTACTTGAGAAAGCATGTTTCAGTTTATCCAACAGCAAACCGAATTGGTTGATGTTCTTCAAAAAATGGATCAATGTTCAATATATGGACTTGATACAGAATTTATTAAGGTTGACACACTCTGGCCTAAACTTGGAGTTTGTCAAGTCAATGTAAATGGTAATGTCTATCTGTTGGATGGTGTTTCACTAGATCTAAGTCAGTTTTGGAAAAAGATATTTCTTGCACAGCAAAATATTTTTCATGCATGTGGAGAAGACATCGATTTAATCTACCATTATGCAGAACAAGAAGACTTGCTTAAGGTCTTTGATACTCAGGTGGGCCTTTCTTTCTTAGGTCACGGTTTACAAGTCAGCTACCAAGGTGCTTTAAAACTTTGTCTCGATATTGATATCGAGAAAGATCAAACGAGATCTGATTGGTTAGCTAGACCTCTATCGCCTCAACAACTTTGTTATGCTGCCAACGATGTTTTATATCTAATGAAGTTAGCGAGTCATATTCAAGAACAGCTTAAGCAGAAAGGGCTTTATGACTATGTTCTTGAAGACTGTAGCAGCCTAACCAAAGAAATTATTAGTGAAACCCCGACAGAATTACTATATACCGATGTTGGTAATTATCGTCATTCACGTCGTCAATTAATGCAACTACAAAACTTAAGTGAATGGCGTGAATACATTGTAAAAGCAACAAATCAGCCACGCAGTTTCATTCTTAGAAACTCAACAATGATTGATATGGTTGAAAAGAATCCACGTAATAGCTTTCAACTTTCGCAAGTGAAAGATATTCGTCCAAATGTGGTTCGTGAATATGGTAAAACTATTTTAGAATTACTTAAAGATTTACCAGTCGAAAGCAAATGGCCATCAAAGATCGCAAAACCATTTAAGGTCAATTCTAAAGAGACTTTACATAAAATGGATATGGTGCTTGCTCATGCAATAAATGAGACTTCTATTCCTAAAGAAGTGTTACTAAGAAAAAAATGGTTAAATGCCATTCATCAACATGTTCTTTATCGAGGGGATGAGCAAGATCTACCTGATTATCTATTAGGCTGGCGTTATGAGTTGTTAACACAACCATTAATCGAGCTATTTCAAGAAGAAAAACAAAGTCTATCGATTTAAAATTCATCCATATTTAAGTTCAAAAGGCTCATCATGTGATGGGCCTCTTTTAATTAAGATTGGTGAATAATTTAAATTG
>NZ_JABVBF010000194.1 GCF_013344765.1 Acinetobacter lactucae | reverse complement strand
GATATATTATGTCTAATACAACTAATGGTACAGTAAAGTGGTTTAACGAAACTAAAGGTTTCGGTTTTATTCAACAAGAATCTGGTCCAGATGTGTTTGCCCATTTTAAAGAGATTGCTTCTTCTGGCTTCAAAACTTTATATGAAGGTCAGCGAGTAACTTTTAATATCGCTCAAGGACAAAAAGGTCCAAGTGCTGTGAATATTATTCCACAGTAATAAGCGATAAATAAAAAAGCCCTGAATAATCAGGGCTTTTTTATTTATTGTGAATCAGCTTTTACCTGATTTATTTGTAGAGATCGAAGGAAAGGGAAATGCTGCTTTTCGGGCGCATGTCTGGATACGAATTGATGAATATCCTCCTGAACAGTGGCAATTAGGCCACTTACGACCAACAAAAGAGATGATTGAAATAATATCTAAAGCTAACTAATAAATGCTTGTCTATTTTCATCCGCTCTTTATATCCACCGACGGTGGAACTCCAAAAAAGCGTTTATATTCTCTAGAAAATTGCGACAAACTTTCATAGCCGACTTGTATGCTTGTAGATGAAATATCGCATTCTTCAGTGATTAATAAACGCCGTGCTTCGGTCAGTCTCATTCTTTTTTGATATTGTAAGGGACTCATTGAGGTTATATCACGAAAATGCTGATGAAAACTTGAAGCACTCATACCCATTGTGCTTGCAAGTTCCTCAACGTTAAATGATTTTGCAAAATTTGTTTTCAACCATTCAATCGCTTTCACAATCCGATGGCCTGTGGTTCCTGCCGCTACAATTCGTTTAAGTCGGTCACCTTGCGGACTCATTAATAAACGATAAAAAATTTCCTTAATAATAAGGGGAGACAATATAGGGATGTCTTGAGGTGTGTCTAGTAATTTTAATAACCGTATAAAAGCATCATTCAGTTCCGAATTTACGACTCCAACAGCCATTCCTTTTTTCTCAGTATTTACATCTTTAAAAGGAATATGGGCCTCAAGCATAATTTGGGCAAGCACATACGGGTCTAAGCGTAGCACTATTGAAAGATATGGTCTTTCAACTGAAGCTTCAAGAACTTGAGCAATGACAGGCAGGTCAATTGCAGTAAAAAGAAAATGGTTAGAGTCGTAAGTATAGGTTTCTTCGCTAAGAATCACCTGTTTTTTCCCTTGAGCAATCATACATAGACTGGCATCCATCATACTGCTATTTGGCTGGGTCAGTGTTTCAGCACGAAATAAGGTCAGTCCCATAATAGGCGTTTCGAATGTACCTTTTTCTCGGGTCCATTGATCGACAAGTTGAGCTAATTCTTGATTACTGTCTAGAGACCCATTCGCCATTCAGATTCTACCGATTACCCTCTGTGTTTTTATTGTAGGCATTTCACATAAGAAAAATAGAGAGAAGTGCAACAATTCGGAGGATTAGGCAAATCTGCAAGAGGAATAGAACAACGTCTTACTACTTTCATTTTTATACTGATGAACATGGCAAAAAAGTCGATTGATTAAAGCCTGTTGATTCACCGTTCCCACAACGTATTCACGGTTTTTCAAAATTAATAGCCGTCAATGAAGGTCTAGCCAAGAAATCGTCTTTATTTAAACATTAAACATGAGAGAAAAAATATGACAATTGAAGTTCTAGGATATGCCGCGCTGTCATCAGAGACTCCTTTAGTTCCATTTAAGTTTGAACGTAGAACTCCACGTGAAGATGATGTCGTCATTCAAATTGAATATTGTGGTGTTTGTCACTCAGATTTACATCAGGCCAAAAACGATTGGGGATTCAGTTCTTATCCGTTAGTTCCGGGTCATGAAATTGTAGGACGCGTAACCTTAATTGGCCCCAAAGTCACAAAGTATAAAGTCGGTGATTTGGTGGGCATTGGCTGTATGGTCGATTCATGCCGTACTTGTTCAGCTTGCCATTCAGGATTAGAACAGTATTGTGAACAAGGCAACATCCAAACTTATGGCGCTGTAGATCGTCATGACCAACGACCGACTTATGGCGGATATTCTCAAACCATTACTTGTAGTGAAGATTTTGTATTAAAAGTACCAGAAAATCTGGATGCTCAAGCTGTACCGCCTTTACTTTGTGCGGGGATTACCACATGGTCACCACTTCGCCATTGGAATATTGGGAAAGGCAGTAAAGTTGCAGTTGTTGGTTTAGGTGGTCTAGGGCACATGGCCATTAAACTTGCAAATGCTCTAGGTGCGGAAGTGACATTATTCACTCGCTCAGCTAACAAAGAACAAGATGCAAAACAACTCGGAGCGCATCATGTTGTGTTATCAACAGATGAAACTCAAATGCGGTCAGTCCTAAATCAGTTTGATTTAATTATTGATACTGTGCCTTATGACCATGATCTTGAGCCTTATATTCCAACGCTAGCTTTAAATGGAACAATTGTGTTGGTTGGATATTTGGGTGAAATTAGCGCAAATTCAATCCCAATGATTTTGGGTAGAAAATCAATTGCTGGCTCGGTGATTGGCGGGATTAAGGAAACACAAGAGTTACTTGATTTCTGTGGTGAACATAACATCGTTTCTGAAGTAGAGATGATTGATATGCAAAACATTAATGAAGCTTTTGAACGTATGCTAAAGAGCGACGTGAAGTATCGTTTTGTGATTGATATGAAAACACTTTCTGAAGATTAATTTAGTAGTCATTTTTGCTGTGCATACTATGAGTAGTGTGCACAGCTCAAAGGTTTAATACGAATGTGAGTGTTATGATTTAGAAGGAATGTATTTACGCATAGCAAAGATAAATAGCGTAAATAAAATACTAAAACCAAAAACAGGTAAGCTAACTCCTAACACGAGGCTCACCGCTATAACCCCTAATTTTTGTGGCCCAGTTGCACGATTCCAAATTAATAAGCTTTGACCAACAAAGTGGGTGGTCATGTGTTTTAAATTCGAGTTTTTAAACGCAGCTTTATATGCATAAATAATCATAATACACAGTGCAAATGCGTAAAGCGCTAGTACTAATTGATTTATCCAGCCAAATAAAACCCCAATATGCGCATCAACTCCCCAACGGGTGAGCTTTGCCACCAGTGAATAGTCTTTAAAAGCAAGTTGATCGATCACTCTGTGCTGTTCCATATCAATTGCGATACTATCTGCTTGAGTTGGCCATTTGCGCTGAATTTCGGCTACCACCCAAGCTTGGTTTCCACTGGTCGGTGGTTTGATTTGTATTTGTGTTGCATCAATGCCATGTGCTCTGGCTATTGAAAGAGCGGTATCATATTCAGTTGGAACAATATTTAAATTAAGATTTTCACTGTGTGACATTTCGTGATGTTCATGGTGCATCACTAAAGGGGAATTACCTGTTTGAAGGGAAGTTACTAATGTTGGGGTTTGCCAGTTGAGCCATTGGCGAGCAACCCGAATATTGTCTCCAGCCCACTCGGACCATGTAAGACCCGTAATCGCGATTAATAATAAAAGTGGAAATAAAGCTAAACCAAGCGTGCTATGCCACTTCAAGAGTCGATTTTTTTTGGTTTGCCTGATTTTAAGGTTTTGACGGCGCTTCCACCAATTATACAGTCCAGTCAAAGTCAAAACTGCTAACCAGCTTGCCGCCAGTTCACTATAAAAGCGGCCCCATTTCCCTAGTAATAAATTACTATGTAGTTGGTCGAGCGTAGTTCGCAAAGGCAAAACCCCGCTAGTACCATAAACTGCTAAATGACCTTTGGCTTTAAGCGTAAAAGGATCAATAAAAACGGCTTCACTCGTAAAATGATGTATGGAGTCTGAGAAAATTATACGAGTTGTCTGGTCAGCACTTGGGGCTGGTCTAACTTCAGTCACTTGTGCAGACTTAGGCATTACTTGCTTTGCGGCTTCAATTTGTTGACTCAGCTTATATGGCGTTTGATTTGTAGGCTCAATAAACAGAACATCTTTATAGATCGCTTGTTCAAGTTGAGGGGTAATGGCATAGAGTAAACCGGTGATTGCAGCAACTAATATAAATGGTGCAATAAAAATACCGGCATAAATATGAATTAAACGATAAAGACTACGCCAGAAGGATGATTGGGTCAGCATCAGAAGATAATATCTATCAGGTGTTGGATGGATTATAACGACTTATTTGTCTTGATGCTGATTGAGCTGTAACCAGTATTAAATTATTTGAGTAGCTCTTCAGCATATTGTTGGGTCTAGTGAAAAGGCCTGAAAAGATCAGGCCTCTCCCTTAATTATTATTTTGAAGTTTCTAAGCGAACCTGAGAAATACTTAAACCTTGAGAGCTTACTTTTTCCTTCACTTGATCAAGCGTTAAATCAGTAGCAACAAATTGAACTTCTAAGTCTTCAGCAGGCATGCCTAATTGCTTAACCTGATCACTGACTTGATAGACCAGCTGACCAATATAGCCTGGGTGCCCGCCGTGGTCATGATCTAACACACCGAAGTAGTTAATTGTGGCCACATAAATTTTTTGGTCAGGTCTATTTTTTGGAGATAGATAAATCTTATAGGTTAGATTTGGATTACCAATCATTTGGACATTATCTAATATTAAATAGGTTTGTCCTGATGACAGCTTTGTTTGAGTAAGTTGACTAGAGTTCTCTAAGAAACTTGCAGTTTGAGGAGCTAAAGCCACTTTTTGAGTTACACCCATAAGCTTAATGCTTTTATTACTGCTGACTGGTTTATGATTCATTTTAAATAGGTTTGTTTTTTCAGCACTTTTGCTACTCATGACAGTAGCTTCAACTTTACAAGCATTTTCATTAGTATATCGCACTGGAATTTTACCGGGGGTGAATACATCAGCAATGGTCATGGTGACTTTGTTGCCGTTTTCATCTGCAAAAGTATATCGGGTGTCATACCAACTATCTGGCATACCTAAATTTTTCTTGGCCCATTCAAGCGTAATTGGTTGCCCATTTGCTTTTTTATTTAGCCAGCATTGCCACAAACGGTCGATATTTGCATGGTGCATATAAAATACGGGGTCTAAGCCTGCAATAGGTACAAATCCCATATCAGGCAATACACAGTTTTTACCTACAGCACAGTGCATTACACCATGGGGTTGAGACTGTAATTGGTTAGAGAAGTCTGTAAAGTTATCCCATTTAAATGCTTGAGCAGCGCTGGCATTATCTGGATCTATGGCGCTAATGTTTGTATTTAAACCCGGTGTACGGAACTGATCATATAAAGTACCAGCTTGTTTACCGCGGACCAATTTAGGCAGTGCTAAGCCTTTACCATTAGCAGCTTTTTCTTCGTAATAGTCCCAATAAGGAAGAGAGTAATCTTGCCCAACATATTTACGTACTGTTCGCTCATAAAAATAAAGCATCATACGGTGCCAAGGTAAGAAATTTAGATTGCCATGTTGGCATGTACCCCAAACTTCATCGGTAAAGCCATCATTTGGGACTGGTGAATTTTGAATATGCTTATAGTAACTGTCACATACTGCTTTACTATATATCTCTAAACACTGTGGCATACGGTACTGATTAACATAATAATCTTTGTTGGTTGCATGTGTACCTGTACCAAAATAGCCATGTGTATTGGCCCAGTAATTAAAGCTTGTACGAAACTCAGGTGATAATGGGGGAGCATTATTATTTGCCCGCATTTTTTCCAAACCTTTTTGTAATGCATTTACTCTGGCTGGATCTTTTGCAAACTCCGTCGCACTCATTCGTAATGAGTCAGCATGAGTCGTTAAGCTCATGCTGAATAATAGAGTACCTAAAATATAATAATTTCTCTTCATGATTTTAAATCCTTGTCATGTTTAATGTTCTTATATTTGATTATTTGTAATGTATGAATTCACCCTTGTTTTGGGTAATTCTTGACCTAATCTAGCATATAAAATAGTTTTTATTAAAGTTTTATATTTAATATTAATAATGAAGAAATTTAACTTTAAATCTTGTAATTTTTTAGAAAAACTTAATTATTTATCATGTTGTTTTTAATGTATTTTTATTAATAATAAAAATTTTTAAAATAAAAAATAATTATATTTTTACTTAATGTGTTTTATTTATTTGAATTTATGGGATTGAAGTATCGCTGTTG
>NZ_JABVBF010000193.1 GCF_013344765.1 Acinetobacter lactucae | reverse complement strand
CAAGTGATTTCATCAAGTTCAATTAAAGAATTTGACTTTTCAGATTCAACTGTCGCAATTATTGGTACTAATCAAGATAGCGTGACCCATCTTGAAAAAATCTGTCAACAAGCAAAATTTGTGACCGTATTTCAAATTACCCCTCACTTTATTTTGCCCCATAGTCAAATGGGCACAAATAAGCTGATTACTCATCCACTCATTATTAAAAACCGCAGGTTATTTAACAATCGAGTAAAAAGTCTTTTGGCCTTACGTTTTCTTGACACTCAGGTGAGTGAAACATGGCTTAAGCGCCTTTTAACACCCAATATGGCAACGACTAAAAAAGTATTTTTTAAATCTGATAGTTATTATGCTGCACTGCAAAAACCTAACTGTAAATTACAAACTTGGCCGATTGTTAAGATTACTAATACTTCAGTTCATAGTATGGACGGTATAGAACAACCTATTGATATTATTATCAGAGCAACCCTATAAAAGTAAAAAAAGCATGGTTTAAAACCATGCTTTTTCTATTTACTCGTATTTTTGCAAATTACCATGATCATCGTAATGCAAAATGATGCGTTGTTTTTTTTGCAACTCAGTTAACACCTCAGGCGTGACCAAAAATTGGGCTGCTAGTAATTCAACAGAACTATTAGGTGCCTTAGCTCTTCGATCCTCACCACTAAACCTAATCCAGTTATAGCTTGCCCATAAAATTAAAATGAGCGCGCTAATTCCGATGAGTAATGCTAAATGTAGTAAGGTTTTAACTTCTGATATATGGTCTACCCAGACATAATCATAAATTAAGTGCCCTTCAAAAACCCATAAAAACAGTGAAACAAGTGGAAAAAGCAACCACATTAAACAAAACCAACCAATTGTTTGTAATGTATAGTTTGCCGTCTTGTTTTTGACATATTCTGGTTGGTCAATATATTCAGGGATATCTAAAGTCTCTATATCCTTAATTTCCTCAGGTTTCATGGGTTATCTCCACGGAAGCCTCGATCTGGACTTACCCAACGGGCACGTTTTTTAGTGTTAAATAAAGTTTTTGGTACCGCCACAACGCTTGTAAACAAGGTCAATAACCAGAAAAATAACGGATACCAAATGACCCAAAAGTAATTTCTAAAGAAACGACCGCGGTCATAGCGCTGATCAATCCACAAACTTACTAAAAACTGGATCAAACATGTTCCGCCGAGTATTACACCATACCACTGCGGCATAAGCGTGTTGACCTGCCATTGCTGAGGCAGTTCAACAAATAATCCAAGAAAAAATAACGTGAAAATCATGATCATGACATAAGACCAGATAATACTGACTAACGCCTCAATCATGACTGGCCACATTCTGCGAACACGTAGTTTGAACATTTGTGGAATATATTCTATAAGAACCTCAACCCCACCTTGCGCCCATCGAAGACGTTGCTTCCATAACCCTTTAAATGTCTCAGGCATATAGATATAACAAAGCGCTTGTGGAATATACTGAATATCCCAATGGTCGAGCTGTAACTTCCATGAAATATCAATATCTTCGGTAATTTTATCGTCTGACCAAAACCCGACTCTAACGAGTGCTGTTTTACGAAATGCGGCAATCACACCCGATACTGTAAAAATACGACCATATGTACGCTGTGCACGTTTGATCAAACCAATAATCGAAGAAAACTCACCAACTTGTAATTTTCCTAAAATACTAGATCGGTTTAAAATTCGTGGATTACCCGTTACCGCGCCAATTCGTGGGAAGTTAATAAATGGCTGCATTAACCAAAGTACGGCATGCGGATGTAATAATGCATCTCCGTCGATACAAACAAGATATTCGTATTTACTTACCAACACTCCCGATCTTAAAGCTACGGCCTTACCTTGATTTTCTGCTAAGTGTACAACCCGAAGTCGTGAATCTTGCGCTGACAACTCATCGAGAATTTCAGCAGTTCTGTCACTACTTCCGTCATTAACAGCAATTACTTCAAAATTAGGATATTTGGTTTGTAGCGCATAACGAATTGTTTGGCGTACTTGCGCTTCTTCGTTAAAACACGGAATGATGATACTGCATCCTTCATCTGTAGGTTCAGGAAGTGCTTGTTCACGGTATTCTCTTTTAAAGAAGAACCAAAGTCCCCCTACCATCCATGTCCAAGCCATTAGCAAGGGATATAAAAAGGCAAAAGCAAATAGAATATCGAGTAATACTCTCATTACTTTTTCCCCTCTACCAATCCAGCAAAAGGCTGATACATGACAGGGCTATAATTCAAACTAATCGGATTATATAAATATTGATGAACCTCTTTTGAATTTTCAAAGTCGTAGCCATCAATACCAAATTTTTGAATTCCTATCCGCTGAATAGAAAAGAGTGCTTGCTGAACCTCCTCCCAAGCAGTTTTTTGCGAGTTTTCTGGTAATACTAAAGTCAGCATTATTCTTTGCTTATCATTTGCATCAAGCTTATTTAATAGTGTTAACAACTGATTAAATTGCTTTTTCTTACCCTTCACATCGAACTTCAGATTAACTAAATCATGTTGTAACAAAAGCGTTTTTATAAGCTCAGGTAGATTTTCGATATGGTCTAAATCAGGTGTAAGCAGTAAACTAAACTGCGCCTGGTTACTCATATTTAAATAAGTTTTAACCGCTTTTTTAGTCAGTTGGCTCAGTTGTGCAAGCTCTTTTGATTGTTCAATGCAATTGTTTTCCTGCACTGTTATTTTTTGCATTGCGCAATTCAAAGATGTTCCTGCATTAAGTTGAACACCACTTAAATTACTATTGAAACGTGCAATATCTTTAACCAAATCTACAGTTAAAAATGGTTTATCTTTCTGCGGATAAGCAGGCAACTCTAATATTACTGATTGACCCGCACGAGTTTGAGCCTGCCATAAACTACGGTTTAAAATATCTTGTTGAACAGACATTTTATTTGTGGGGAAATAAGCAACATCGTATTGCCCATCTCCATCTTTATCTTCCACAGGCTTTAAGATTAAAGCATTGTTTTTTAAGCTATATAGTTTTGACAACAACTGTCCTAGTTTTTCATCAGTCTGGGTGTTTTGTTGCGCTGCTAATTGCTTTAAATCCATACTCACAAAGTGACGTGGTTGCTTAAATAAATCTGACTCTTCAAAATTCAGAATATTTAACATACCTTCTGTTAGTTGTTCGGCTGTAGGGTTATTCACAACTAAGCTACGCTTAAAAGTTGAGTCACTCACGCGATTCATACCGTCACGCCCCAAACTGAACGAAAACTGAAAACCAGCCTGTTGTGCTAACTTTTCTAATTGTTCATTCACGGCGCCATACGGCCAAATAATTGCTTTAGGACTAACCCCAACTTCTTTTTTCAAAACCGCATAAGATTTTTTTAAATCTTGCAAAATACGTTGTTGATATTCTGCATCTGTTTCATAACGTGATTGCGATTTTAAATAGGCATAAGAAGTCGCCGCCGGTTGCTCATTACCTTGAGGATTGGCCAATACGCCATGATGCAAATCATCGCTATGGCTTGCAAATTCGGCTAACCCAGAGGCTTGCATTTCACGAACTTGCGCCCAGTTCACCAAGTTACCCTGCCCGTAAGCTTCATAACCTGCCTGAGTATTGCCATTTAACCAACTAGTTGGAAGAGCAAAAACTGCTGGAATCTGATATTGCTTAAGTAAAGGAAAAACTCGGCTATAACTACTTAAAGCACCATCATCAAAGGTGAGTAAAATAGAGTTATGAGGTAATTCTTTACCTTGCTTACGAGCCTCTTCAATGTCTTTCAGACGAATCGGTTTCCAGTCCGACTGACTGAGCCAATCTAGGAATTGTGCCAAATTTTTTGTTTGAATCGCATAAATATCACGATCCCCTTCTTTTAATACATCATCTCGCACATCATGAAAAGTTAAAGAAACCGTATGGTTTTTTGGTAGTTCAGTTTCAATCCGGGCATAGGAAAATTGTACGGGTAATAATGTTGAAGCAAACACGCAGCTCAACATTTTTGACATCATATTATTCATTAAAAACGCCCTTCAAATCCAAAAATACCGTAGGTATGCTGTTCATCATGACCATCATATGGATGGTATTGCCAACCAACTCCATAATTAAGTTGCCAAGTCCGTGAGAGCTGCCATTGATGTTGATATTGCAAAGAGTATGTTGGTCGAGCTGAGTAATCTGCTTGTTTATAAAGCCCTACTCCAGCTTCAAAATGCTGTTTAAATGAGCGTTCGTATTCTCGCCAAGTGACCCAGTCATGGCTTAAATTCAACTCAGCACTGTAATGATTGCTTGGGCTAAAGTAAGCTGTCTGATCTAGACTATTGCTCCCATAAAATCCACGAACGGTTCCATATGTAATATGGTGCGGCGCATCAAATAATCGTTCACGCCAAAAAGTCGAAAATTCTTGTTGTTTATTACCATCACTAATATCAGTTAGGCCATAACTCGCCCCAATCTGACGTGACTCATCTTTTTGCCATGTCAAAGCAGCACGGTAAGCTTGTCCATCTTCACCAGCGTCAATTGCTTGTAATGGAATATTAGCCTGACTATCATACTGCAATTGATATTGCCAGTGGTCATTTAACCATTGCGACCAATCAAGACGAACCCCTGCTTGTCCACCATCAGTACTTTGCGAAAAAATTGCCGACAATGCCTTACGGTTTGCTTGCCACTCAGCACCAACACCATAACGTTGGTCATGTACATCACCAAAACGGTATTCACCGTAACGATCTTGATGCCAAGCAAATAAACGATAATTATCTTTAATCCACGGACTATTAAGATGAGTTTCCATTTCGCGGTCTTTTAAACCATTTTGCCCACTCACAGAATCACTATTTTCTGCTTTACTTTGCCCCCAAGTCGTTGAATGCGATATTGTTGCTCTATCCCGATCATCTAACTCTTTTCGACTTTTAACTACACCACTATCTTCAGGATAATATTCCAAAAGATTTGCAGTATTTTTACGCCATTCAGGAATATCTCCTAAAGCCTGAGCATTTTGCATCTGGTTAATTCGAGTATCTTTCGCAACGGGTGTTAAACCATTTAAACGAGAAATAGTTTGTTTAGACTGTAGAGGTTTATCTCTCCAACGCTCAACACGAGCCAGATTATTAATTAAACCTTCATTTGCAGGTGCAAGATTTACTTGTTTCTGAAAATACTTTTCTGCTTGATCAAGATGATTTGCATAAGCTAAATGCATACCCTGTAAAGTAATATAGTCATCACGATCAGGATGACTGGTTTTATCTACCCCTTTTGCCTGACTATATTTATACATCGGAATAAGTCGATCAATCTCACTCAGAAGTTGTTCAGCTTGCTTGTACTTTTCTTGTTCAATATAAGAATAATAAAGCCCTGTATATAGCGTCATATCTGAGTAGTTTTTCTCGGTAAGTAAGGTTTTAAAAGCAAGTTCAGCTTGCTGCGGTTGTCTTTCTGCTAAATAACTATCAGCAATCGCATGACGTACATAAGCCGGTAGTTTTTCTAACGGTACATTTAATTTAGTAAATTGATCTAGTACTGTACGGCTACGGCCACGAAAGTCCAAAGCATATAAATAATCATAATGGAATCTTAAATAATTCGGGTCTGAAGGCTGAATCAAAGGCTGTATTTTCTCACCTTGCTTCAATACTTCATCTAATTCTGCAAAACCTTCATTATCAGACAAGCCTTCTCGATTGAGATATTTATAGCGAGTAATTGCATTATTTACACGTTGAGAAAACTCACTGACCTGCAACCAATGCTGAAGTGATTCAATTTGCACATTTCTATCGCTGGCAAGCAATAACTGCTGAGCTTTTTTATAAGCACCTACAGCCGCTAAGTCATAAGTATATTCTTGCAAAACTGCAAAAGACTTGGGTTGTTGTTGATAAGCCTGCTCAATTGCAGATAAAGCATCTACAGGCGAATTGATGAGTCGATATGCATAAGCCACTTGTACAAGTTGATCAGTCTTCAGATTTTTAGTATTAATCTTTGCTAACTGTGCTTTGCCATTTACAACATCTTTAGCTTCAGCATATAAAACTGCTAACAAAATCTGCCCATCAGGCGTCTTTTGAATATTAAATTTATTCGACCACTCAATTGCATCTTTAAAGTGTTTAAAATCACGAAAATTACGTATTAATGGGAGTTGCCCATATTC
>NZ_JABVBF010000192.1 GCF_013344765.1 Acinetobacter lactucae | reverse complement strand
TAATAAAGCAACTGTGAATATTAACTTTATAAAAAAACCAGCATTTAAGCTGGTCTTTTATAACATTTGAATTATATAAATTTATAGTTTTGGATCACGTACCTGCACAAGCGTCGTATTGGCTTTTGCAAGGCTCTCCATTACTTTACTCATCACAGCCGGAATCAAACCATCTGCCATTTGTGCCGCTTGCAAACCTAGCTTTTCACCCAAGGTCGCTTTCTTACGGGTATTAATGACGTATACATCGTGTTGAGGTAATAGGCCTAATAGATATTCATCAGATGTTTGTAATTTATCAACAAGGTTAAGATCTAGAGCATCTTCACCATACCAATGCTCACCTGTAGCCACTTTATCTACATTAAGCTGTGGACGATACTTTTCTACAAAGTGCTTAAATAATACATGAGTTTGTTGCAGCTCTTCTTCAAACTTCGCTTTACCTTCAGCTGTATTTTCACCAAACATGGTTACTGTACGTTTATACTGCCCTGCTGTATAAAGCTCAAAATCCACATTATGCTCTTTTAAAAGACGATTAAAGTTTGGTACTTGAGCTACTACACCAATTGAACCCACAATAGCAAATGGTGCAGTAATAATTTCATTTGCAATACATGCCATCATGTAACCGCCACTTGCAGCGACCTTATCAACACAAATTGTTAAATGAAAACCTGCATCACGTAAACGAACCAATTGAGCTGCTGCTAAACCATAACCATGGACCATACCGCCAGGACTTTCAAGGCGAACGACCACCCGGTCACGTCCTGCTTTAGCAGTTGCTAAAATGAGGGTAATTTCTTCACGTAAGTTTTCAACTGCCGAAGCTTGGATATCGCCTTTGAAATCTAAAACAAAAATTTTCTGATTATTTTTACGGCGGATTTTTGCTTCTTTCACAAGTTGTTGAGCTAATTGTAATAACTCTAAACGGCTTGCAGTTGTTTGTGCAATTTTTTTTCTCTGTTCATTTACACGTGCATTTAAATGACTAACACGTATTTCTGCAGGGAGTTTAGGCAAATGGAATAACATAAAATTCTAAGCTCATAAGTTATCTTTTATAGCCTTAAGATGTGGTCCTTTTGATTAAAATTCAATAGTGTTTTTGCAAAATAGAGTCATTTTCATTTATAGAATAAAAAAAAAGAGCACGTGGCTCTTTTTCTTGTATGACTTACGAATCAACCGAAGCGTCCAGTAATATACGCTTCCGTTAACTGATGGTCAGGTTGAGTAAAGACTTTTTCAGTTGAGTTGACTTCAATCAAATCACCTAAATGGAAATAAGCAGTACGATCAGAAACACGTGCAGCTTGTTGCATTGAGTGAGTTACAATTACAATTGTATATTGATTCGACAATTCAGAAATCAGTTCTTCGATTTTTGCTGTTGCGATTGGGTCAAGTGCAGAACATGGTTCATCCATCAAAATTACTTCTGGACTTACTGCAATGGTACGTGCAATACATAAACGCTGTTGCTGACCACCTGATAAACCTGTACCAGGTTGGTTCAAACGGTCTTTTACTTCTTCCCACAAACCAGCTTTACGTAAACTGTTTTCAACAATTTCTTCAAGGTCGTACTTATCACGTGCTAAACCATGAAGTTTAGGGCCATAAGCAACATTATCAAAAATAGATTTAGGGAATGGGTTTGGCTTTTGGAACACCATACCAACCTGAGCACGCAATAATACAACATCCAGATTTGGGTCATAAATATTGTGATTATCGAGTGTAATTTTACCTGTTACGCGGCAACCATCAATGGTGTCATTCATACGGTTTAAAGTACGAAGGAAAGTCGATTTACCACAACCTGATGGACCAATAAACGCGATTACTTCGTTTTGGTAAATATCTAGATCAATACCTTTAATGGCTTCAAAATCACCATAATAAACATGGGCATCTTGTGCACTAATCTTGATTTCGGTCGAGTTCTGCTTTTTTGAAGCATGTGGTTCAAAATGCGAAACATACGAAGTGCCATGATTCAGCGGTTTATCTGTAAATTGCGATTGTTCAGTATTCACTAACTTATCCTTTTCTAAGGAATTCGTAATATCAATAGTATTCATGATTTATCCTCTATTACCAACGCACTTCGAACTTTTTACGTAACCAAATTGCAAGACTGTTTAAACCAATCATTAATGCAAGTAGTACAATAATCGCAGCGGCAGTACGGCCTTCGAAGAAGTTACGCAACTCATTACCTTGCCATAAGTAAACTTGAACAGGTAAAGCAGTTGCTTGATCAAATGGTGTTGTTGGAATACTTGCAACGAATGCACTCATCCCGATTAAAAGTAAAGGTGCGGTTTCACCAAGTGCGTGGGCAACACCAATAATTGCACCTGTCATAATGCCCGGTAATGCCAACGGTAAAACATGGTGGAAAATAGTTTGAAACTTAGAAGCTCCCAAACCAAGTGCTGCTTGTCGAATAGAAGGTGGCACTGCTTTTAATGAAGCACGCGTGGTAATGATGACTGTTGGTAATGTCATTAAGCTTAAAACCAAACCACCCACCAGCGGAGCTGATAAAGGTAAGTGCATCCAACCAATGAAAATTGCAGCACCAAGTAAACCAAATACGATAGAAGGAACAGCAGCAAGGTTATTGATGTTAACTTCAATAATGTCTGTAATAACATTTTTTGGAGCAAACTCTTCAAGATAGATTGCGCTGGCAACACCAATTGGAATTGCAATAATGATCACAATCAGCATCATGAATAATGAACCCATGAATGCACCTGCAAGACCACTAATTGCGGGTGAACTACGTGAGTCAGGATTCTTAAATAAGTTCAAGTTAAATGTACTTTCAAGAACGCCTTTTGCTTTTAATTCATCAGCAAGCTTACGCACTTCTGGATCAAGTTGTTGTTGATCATCTGGTAATGAACGATCAATATTACCCTTCAACCAAACATCGACGTTCGCATCGCCCAAGAAAGTAATATTTTCTTTCTTACCGATTAATGATGGATCTGCAAAAACCATATCACGTAAATGATAAGCTTCTGAGCTTGCATATAAGCTACTCAAGTAATCACGCTGTGAAGCAAGTGCAGGATCTTTCGCAATCATGGCATTTACAATGATGCCATCCCAATCCACCATACCCATTTTAGTTTGCCATTCAACATAACGTTCTTGATAATGAGCAGGTGTTTCACCTTGAGTACGCACAGGCACAGGACCTGCATCAATCACTTTCGGGTCAAAGTAAATTGGAACATTCATACTGGTTTGCCAAAAAGCTGGTAAGCCTTTTGCCAGAATACTACCGAACAAGAGAGCAACGAATGCAAGACCAATAACGACTGCCGAGAAACCCGCAAAGCGGAAAGCTTTTTCTTTGCGATGACGTTTAGCCAAAGATTTTTCAATAACCTGTTTACGTCGTTCACGTGTTTCAGCAGCAGTTTGTGGATCAAATACGTTCTGATCCATAGGAGACGATGTATTTGATGTACTCATTCGTATTGCTCACGGTATTTACGCACAATGTACAGTGCTACAATGTTTAATCCCAAGGTAATCACAAATAGTGTTAAACCTAGCGCGAATGCAACCAATGCTTGTGGACTTGAGAAGTCTGTATCCCCAGTCAACTGTTTTACAATAGTTACTGTCACTGTCGAAACAGCTTCAAATGGATTTGCGTGTAAAAGTGGGCTGTTCCCTGCTGCTAAAACCACAATCATGGTTTCCCCAACAGCGCGAGAGACTGCTAACAAGAAAGCACCTGTAATACCCGGTAAAGCTGCCGGTAATACGACTTGACGAATTGTTTCAGACTTAGTCGCACCCAGTCCTAAAGAGCCATCACGCATTGCTCGCGGGACTTGAGTAATAATGTCATCAGACAAAGATGAAACAAACGGGATAATCATAATCCCCATGACAAAGCCAGCAGTTAAAGCACTCGTTGCATTAATCTCTAGGCCAATATAAGCACCCGCTGCTTTAAAAAATGGTCCAATAATCATCATGGCAAATACACCATAAACAATTGTTGGAATACCAGCTAAGACTTCAATTGTTGGTTTTGCCCATGAGCGTAACCATGGTGAAGCATATTCAGCTAAATAAATGGCGATCATTAACCCAACTGGTACAGCAACGAGTAGAGCGATACCACTGACCATGAGCGTACCCCATAGCAATGGTAATAAACCATAACTGCCTTCAGCATTACCAGAAGTACTAAAGCCCGGATTCCACTCTGTACCAAAAAAGAAATCGAGTGGACTAACAAAACGGAAGAAGTGCATTGCTTCGCCAAACATCGACATGACGATACCGATGGTGGTTAAAATCGCAACACCAGAACATAAAATCAAAGCAACATTGATGGCACGTTCAACTTGGTTACGTGCACGGTATTGTTGATTGATTTTTTTCTTAGCCCAAACTAAACCCAGTAAAGCAGCACAAATTACAACAGCAAATTTGGCAAAAGAGCCAATGGTTTGAAATTTTGCAAACTGTTGAGCGGCAGCTAATTCATAGGCAGCTGGTTTATCACTTACCCCAAAACCTGAAGCAATTGATTGAACACGATCAACCAATACACTTCTGCCCGCTTCATCAAGCGAAGCACTTACAGACGCCGGAATATTATTAAAGATAATATGATTTAAAATACTTGGTTCAACCAAGTTCCAAATGATCAGAATTAAAAAAGCAGGGATACCGCACCAAAGACCAACCAGTGCGCCATAATAACCAGGACGAGAATGTAACGTCGCTGAGTTGCTTCCCTTACCTGCTATGTTACGGCTCTTTCTAAGCCCAAGTTGATATGCAATTGCCACAAGGGCTAACAACACACCGATAAGTAGCAGATTCATGTATTCTCCACTGTTTTCTCAATTGTCATAATTTGGAAAAACAAGTTAGACAAAAAGGCTGATGAACTCTTAAGATCACCAGCCTTCATTCAAACTAAATTATTTAACAGTTTTACCTGCTTTAAAGTCAGCCAAAACTTTTGCACGTTCAGCATCAGACATCGCGATTAAACCATCACGCTCAGCTTTAGAACCTTTACCAGTTGCTTTTTTGCTTACGAAATATTCTACATATTGCGGTAAGCCTTTAACTGATTTTAAGTGTTCGCCTTTCACGTAGAAGTACAATGGACGAGATACAGGGTATGTACCATTCAATACTGTCTTCTCAGATGGAACAACGTTATTTACTGTTGCTACACGTAACTTGTCACGGTTCATGTCATAGAAACTTAAACCAAACACACCTACAGCGCTTGGAGAAGTTTTTAAGCGCGCTAGAGTTTCTGTATAGTCGCCAGCGATTTCAATTACACGACCATCTTTACGGAAAGTAGAACATGCTTTCTTCTGAGCATCTTTATCTAAGTTCTTGAAATATTCATATGATTCACAACCAGCTTCAACCATTTTCTCTTGGAAAACTTCACGAGTACCGTGGTTAGATGCAGGGATTACAAGAGTAATCGGCTCATTTGGAAGTGTTTTGTCAATTTGGTTCCAGTTTGTGTATGGGTTTGGAACCAATTTACCTTTTGAAGGCAACTGAGCAGCTAAAGCAGCAAACACATGGTAAGGTTTTAATTTATAAGCTGCTTTGTTTGAGTTAGACGCAAATACAATACCGTCATAACCGATTTTGATTTCTTGGATTTGTTTTACACCAGCTTTATTACAAGCTTCGATTTCTGTGCTTTTGATTTTACGAGAAGAGTTTGCAACATCAATAGTATTGTCGCCAACACCTTGACAGAATTGTTTCAAACCAGCAGAAGAACCACCAGAACCAACTACAGGAGTTTTAAATTGAGGGAAAGTATTACCAAACTCTTCAGCTACAACGCTGGCAAACGGTAATACAGTTGAAGAACCAGCAATTTGAATCGTATCACGAGCTGCATTTGCAGTCGTTGTTACAGCTGCCCCAGTTACTGCTAACGCAATTGCGATTTGACGTGGATTTAAGCGCATTCTGTTCTCTCTCATTAATGCAATAGGTTGTACGTCACTTTTTGTTGAGTGCTTGTACGCTCTTCGATAGCTGCATTGTGAATAGAAAATATGACAATTAAGTTACAGTATGATGACGCTTTGATGATTTCGATGTTGTTAACTGTCACATTAATATTTTTATGTACTATCAATTAGTTATTTTAAATATAGAGGTTATTTTACCTTCTATATC
>NZ_JABVBF010000191.1 GCF_013344765.1 Acinetobacter lactucae | reverse complement strand
CCTCTTTGTTAGACCATCCTAAAATTGGATTGTTTAAATAATTTATATTTTAAACATAACATGATTTTCATTTTATATATGATGAGTTTTTATATAGAAAATGATGTGAAAAGTTTCTGGGACTCTTCACATCATTTATATGTAAATTAAGTTTTATCGAGCTCATTAGTAAATTCAGCAATATCTGCTAATGCTTGTTTAGCTTCATCAAACCATGCGTTAAACATCTGGAAGTTATGCCACATGCCTGTATAAAGTTTGAATTGAACTTTAACACCAGCATCTTCCGCCTTTTCTCTAAAACGTTTGGCATCGTCCAATAAAATCTCTTTAGAACCTACTTGAACCAAAGTTGGTGGTAGGCCGTGCAAATCATCGAAAATAGGTGAAACGCGTGGGTCCTCAGCAGCAATATGATTGCCTATATAGTACTGAGTTCCTGTTTGTAGGGCTTCAATAGATAATAAGGCATCATGTTTTTTGTTAAATCGAAGAGACTCACTCGTAAGGGTTAAATCTAGAAAAGGTGACAATAAAATCAGGCCACTTGGCATAAGTTCGGGTTGTTCTTTTAAACGTAAGCAAAGTGCTAGCGCTAAATTTGCCCCGCATGAATCACCCGATAAAATAATATCTTTAGGCTGAATGCCTTGAACCATTAAAGATTGATAGATGTCATACAGAGCCTCTGTTGCCTCAGGATAGGGATGCTCTGGTGCAAGCGGATAGTCCACATGAATAACTTGCATTTGGGTGCGAGCAGCCAAATCCGTCATAAAAGCATGGTGTGTTTTCACACTGCCAAGGAAAAAAGCGCCGCCGTGAATGTGAAAAATTAGTTGAGTCGCAGAATCTTGCGGTTTAATTTCTTCACCTTTAATACCTGCTAGTCGAATCGGGCGCACAGAAACATTTTTTTGTCGTGGAAAAGCACGACACATTTGCTCTAGAACGGGACGTAAAGCGGTAGCCGGCAAATTTAGCTGGCTTGGCTTGCGAATTGTTGTTTTAAGAAAAGTTTCTGTAAAATAATATTTCCAAACATTTGGTATATTCATAGAGCATCCATTTTTATGCTAGTTTCTTGTTTTCTTGTAAATTTTATTTTGCAAGATTACAAGGTTACACGAAACAGTCACATTCAAAAATTGCAATATCTTTGCGACTTCTGAATACTAAAAATCTTGAAAGACCCAAGGATATTACAAAAATGAAAAAGATTGCTTTAGCTCTAGGACTCATTGGTATGGCTGCATTTGCCAATGCGGCTGATACACTCAATGGAACGGTATGGAAAACGATTGATGATCAGACCAACAAGCCAAAAGCCGTAGTGAAATTTACGGAACAGAAGGACGGAACCTTAACTGCAACCATTCAGAACATTTTGACACCAGGTGAAGAAAACGCTTGTACAAAATGTGAAGGTCCGTATAAAAACAAACCACTTAAAGGTGTCACCATTGTACATAATTTAAAAAATGTAGGTGGTAACAGTTATGAAAACGGTACGATTTTAGACCCAAAATCAGGTAAAACTTACAAACTGAAAGGTGAGTTAACCGATGGCGGCAAAAAGCTTAAATTACGTGGTTATATTGGCGTTTCTGCTCTTGGTCGTAACCAAACATGGATTCGCGCTAACTAAAATTTTTAATAAAAAACGAGCCAAACGGCTCGTTTTTTTATGCATTTAAGTTTTGATAAGCAGTTTCATCGAAACCCACAATAAAACCCTGTGAAGTTTTTAAAACAGGTCTTTTAATCAAACTTGGTTGAGCAATGAGTGCTTCAATGAGGCTTTCTTCACTGCTTAGAGCACGATTTTGTTCTTCTTCTGAAAGCTTGCGCCAAGTCGTCCCTTTTTTGTTGAGAACAGTATCTTGTCCAATTTCTTTTAACCAGATCTTTAAGGTATCTGCATCAATGCCTTGTTTTTTATAATCATGAAAATCGTAGCTCAGTCCTTTGGCTTGCAAAGCATCAAAAGCTTTTTTCATTGAGTTACAGTTTTTAATTCCATAAATTTTTAACATTTTATCGGACCATGTCAAAAAGAGAGAGCACACAGCCTAACCCAAAATGCTTTCAAGCACTACTTTATACCGATACTTTTAAAACAAATGAAAATTAATGATTAATCAAAAGAGAAATGTCATGTTATTGTCATAAGACAAGGCGATAATGAGCTTAATAAGAAGAAGTTAAAACTAAAAGAACTTAGCGCAAAATAAGAGACTAAAAAAGAGAAAACCCGCATTTAATCATCCTGATCATGCGGGTCTCATTTCAACGTCCAATGTCACATCCTTGCAAATAAACTTATCATAAGTTTATTTTATCTTCCTACGGCGTCCTATCCTTTTGCGTCATCCTGACTGCTTCCCTGTGCCGTGGGGCTATAATGCCGTTAAAGCTGTGTAAGAAAAATACACAAAAACGACATATGCTGTAAGCTAAAACGACAATGTAAGTGAACAAGTGTTCACTTATTCTTGAATTTTATAGTCGATAACAACGGGCGCATGGTCGCTAAACCATTGATCTTTATAGACCCAAGCATTAATTGTGCGTGCTTTCCAGTCTGGTGAACATGCGTGGTAGTCAATACGCCACCCTACATTTTTTGCACGAGCTTGACCGCGATTTGACCACCATGAATAAAGTTCTGCTTCTGCTCGAACTACGCGGAAGGTATCGACATAGCCAAGTTCATCGTAAATATGGTCAAGCCAAGCACGTTCATGCGGTAAACAGCCAGATGATTTTTGATTACCCGACCAGTTTTTAATATCAATGCGTTTATGAACAATGTTGTAGTCACCACAAATGATGACTGACTTATTTTCATCACGCCATTGCTTCAAGATTTTTGCGTATTCACCTAAAAATAAATCTTTACGGGCTTGCGCTTCTTCACCACTTGAGCCTGAAGGTAAGTATAATGATGCAATATGTACTGGATGTGACAAACCTAAATCAAATTCGGCAGAAATAAAGCGACCTTGACTGTCAGCCAACTCAAACCCTAAACCATCTTTAACAGAGACAAAGGGTAAGCGGCTATAAATTGCAGTTCCTGCGTAACCTGCACGCTCTGCTGGAAAGAGATGGGTATGCCATCCTTCGGGTCTAAATTTTTCAGTCCATTGTTCATGGGTAATGCGGCTTTCCTGCATGCATACGACATCGGCATCGGATTGTTCTAACCATTCAAGTAAGCCTTTCGTTACTGAAGAACGTAAGCCATTTACGTTAATGGAAACGACTCGAAGAATTTTTACATCACTTGGATACTGATCCTTTGGTATCATGCGAAAATTTAACCTCAATTGTGAATTTGGAGCACCTCATGACAACGCCTGTGTCATTTAACCCGCAAGCATTTATCGAACTCGCATTATCACGCGGTGTGCTTAAATTTGGTGAGTTTACTTTAAAATCTGGACGTGTGAGTCCTTATTTTTTTAATGCAGGCCTACTCAACGATGGTGAAGCTTTATCTCTTTTAGCGCAAGGCTATGCTGATAAATTAACACAATGTGAAAATGTTGATGTGATTTTTGGGCCAGCATACAAAGGTATTCCATTTGTGGCTGCGACTGCTGTTGCTTTGTCGCAAGTCCATAACAAAAGCGTGCCATGGGGCTTTAACCGTAAAGAAGCGAAAGATCATGGTGAAGGCGGTGTTTTAGTTGGCGCTGCAGTTGAAGGTAAAAAAGTCTGGATTATTGATGATGTAATTACCGCAGGTACAGCGATTCGTGAAGTGGTAACGATTTTGAAAAACGCTGGCGCAACTATTGCGGGTGTTTTGGTGGCATTAGATCGTCAAGAACGTGGTCAAGGTGAGCTTTCTGCAATTCAAGAAGTTCAAAAAGAATTAGAAATTCCTGTGCACGCACTGATTACCATGAAAGATTTAATGGATTATTTAGAAGCGAAAGGCGAAAAAGAAGCGTTAGCAAATATGCAAGCTTATCGCGAGAAATATGGTATCTAAAAAGAAAAAGGCATACCTCTAAATAGGAGTATGCCTTTTTAATATTTACTTAAAATTGATAATTCAAACGCAATAATACATTACGTGGTGTGCCTGGCATGCTGTCTGAACGCCAGTACTCTTTATTGGTTAGATTATTCACCGCAAGTGTGACATTCCATGGGTCTGCACTATAGCCAATCGCCGCATCGACACGGTTAAAGCCTTCCATTTTTACTTGATTATTAAGATTTGGATAATACGAACCTACATAGGTCACTCCCACCTCGGTATACCACTGCTCGGTTGGTAAATAACGAACAAATAAATTACCCGTATTTTTAGATGTGTTTGCTAAATAGTTACCTTCTTGTTCAGGCTTTTGTTTGTCTTCTTTTACTTTTGCATCTGTGTAGCCATAACCACCGCGAACAAAGACATTATCTAGTACGCGACCAATAAAACTAAATTCAAGACCACGAGATTGATGCTGACCAGCAGTTGCCCATACTTCTGGTTGCTCATTAGGATTTGGTTTATAGCGGATATTATTTTTACGAATATCAAAAATAGAAAATTGAGTATTTAAACGACTATCTAACCATTCGCTTTTTACCCCAACTTCATATTGCTCGTTGTATTGAGGCTCTTTATCCATTTTTGTGACATCGGTGCTTCCGGTAACTTGGTTAACACCCATTTGTCCGCCAAATGGTGCAAAGCTCTTAGAGTAAGACGTGTAAAAGCTATGTTCCGGAAGCGGTTGCCATACCAAACCAACATTTGGGCTAAAGCTACCATCTTTTACATTACGGTGTTCATTAGTTAATTTGTTGGTAGTTGAAAAGTCAAAGTAATCGTAGCGGACACCCATCATGAGTTTAAGTTGGTCATTTAGACCAATTAAATCTTGAATAAATACACCGTAAGTTGTGCCTTCATTATAGTTATGCTGACTAATCTTTAATGGACCATTGCCACGACTATATTCACGTTCGCCTGTGAATGGATTAACGTAACCATAAATGGCTGAACCATTTTGAGTTTTATTGGCTAGACGTGGCTCTCGTTGTTCATAAGTCCAGTCTGTACCGACCATAATTTGATGTTCAAGCGAACCTGTTTTGAACTTGCCCTTAATATCAAATGTATTGGTGGTGGTTTTATTGCTGGTTTGTTGCCAGTAATAAATTTGGTCGATGTAACCTTTTTTAGTACAAGACTCATTTTTTGAGTTTTTTCCATCTAAACCACAATAAGTTCCAAAATAAAAGTGGTCAAAGTTCTGTTCTGCTTGTCGGTAACTTGCTGCCCAGTGAAAGTTCCAATCAGGCGCATATTGATAATTCACATCGGTGCGGACAACTTGCAAAATATCATCAACATAATCGCCGTCTTGGGCAAATCCCATTTTAATTGAAGTTCCCGCAGGCAAGTTTTCATATGCTGGACCACGATCAGGTACACGACCTAATTTGTCATAGGTATATTGCGTGGTCCAAGTGAGTGTTCCATCATCATTTTTATAAGTGAAACTTGGTGAAAACATTTCAATCTTATTTTCAATGCCAGAGCGGAAGCTTCCTGACTCACCATATTCTCCAGTTAAACGTACTGCTAAATTGTCATTAATAACTTGGTTGATGTCAGCGGTTGTTCCGTAGTTATCATATGAACCAGCGTACGCACCAACTGAACTTTTAGAGTCAAAATTGGCGAATTTGCTCACCATATTCACAACACCGCCACCAGCACTACGGCCATATAAAACCGAAGCGGGGCCTTTTAAAATTTCTATACGTTCGATATTTGCTGTACTACGACGTACTTGTCCGCTTTCACGTATGCCATCACGGTAAATATCACCTGTATCGGCACCAAAACCACGAATCGTGATCCCATCACCGCGCATATCGTAACTGGTTGATACGCCTGGAGTTCCTTGCAGCATCACACTTAAGTCATTCGATCCATAAATTTTATATTTCTGAACATCAATGGTATCAACAGTTTGAGGAATATCTTTTTTGTCTAAACCATTGCGTGTGACATTGGCTTTGTCATAGTCGATATAACTTTTAATTGGGTCGAGTTCACTCATGGCCTCAATTTTTATGGTGGGCATGGTGGCGGCGACTTTTGATGAGTCAGTCACATCTTCTGCATAGGCACCTTGAATATTCAAGATCATTAAACTGAGTAAGTTCAGTGGAAAAAGACGCTTCATTTGGGGAGATGGTGTAGAAATGCTTAACAT
>NZ_JABVBF010000190.1 GCF_013344765.1 Acinetobacter lactucae | reverse complement strand
ATAATAAACATTGTTTTACAGACATAAAAAAAATAAAGTGAAATACTCCTCTAGAAAATATGTAAAAACGGAATAAATCTCTCTTTTAGCATTCAACCCAAGCGAAACATGGAGCGACTCATGGTTGATCAACCTTCTACCGCAACAACTCCACAATCTAATCTAGATACAAAAACCCGCCTAAAATCAATTTTGGGTGGTTCTGCAGGCAATCTTGTCGAATGGTACGACTGGTATGTATATGCCGCATTTACGCTCTATTTTGCCCATGCTTTTTTTCCAAAAGGTAGTCAAACTGCTCAGCTCCTTCAAGCAGCCGCAATTTTTGCTGTAGGCTTTTTAATGCGCCCAATTGGTGCATGGATTATGGGAATCTATTCAGACCGTAAAGGACGCAAGGCAGGTCTTACACTTTCGGTCACATTAATGTGTATAGGTTCGCTGCTTATTGCCGTGACACCAAGTTATGAAAGTATTGGTGTATTTGCCCCTCTTCTTTTAGTTGTCGCTCGTTTAATTCAAGGTTTAAGTGTAGGCGGCGAATATGGTGCTAGTGCTACCTATTTAAGTGAAATGGCGGAAAGAAATCGTCGAGGTTTTTTCTCTAGCTTCCAATATGTAACATTGATTGCTGGCCAGCTCACCGCTCTATGTGTTCTATTAATATTACAGATGGTATTGACCGAAGAACAGCTACATGATTGGGGATGGCGTATCCCATTCTTTATCGGGGCTTTACTTGCGATTGTAGTTTTCCGTATTCGACGTGGTCTATTAGAAACTCAATCTTTTAAAAATGCTCAGGCAGAGACAGACCAGCCAAAATCTGGCATGTTTTCTTTATTTAAACATTACCCTAAAGAAGCCTTCACAGTATTGTTTTTAACCGCTGGCGGGACTTTAGCTTTCTATACTTACACGACTTATCTGCAAAAATATTTAGTCAATACTTCTGGATTTACCAAACCTGAAGCCACTCAAATTACAACTTTAGCGCTATTTATTTTTATGTGTCTACAGCCTGTAGCGGGTGCTTTGTCAGATCGTATTGGGCGTAAGCCACTTATGATCGCTTTTGGTGTAACTGGAGTTTTATTTACTTACATTCTATTTAATACCCTGGCAACAACAAACAACTATTGGACAGCTTTCTGGTTATGTTTAGCTGGTTTGGTCATGGTAACAGGCTATACATCAATTAATGCCGTGGTTAAAGCTGAGCTCTTCCCTGCGCACATTCGAGCTTTAGGGGTAGCTTTACCTTATGCGATTGCCAATACATTATTCGGTGGTACAGCAGAGTTCTTTGCTTTAAGTTTTAAAGAGGCTGGACATGAATCTTGGTACTTTATTTATGTCAGTATCATGATCTTCATTTCTCTCATTATTTATATTTTTATGAAAGATACCAAGCATCACTCAAAAATTAAAGAACATTAATACTTTACTCACAAGGGCTAATATCGTTCGCCGATGTTAGCTCAAATCATGCGATTAAGCCCTAACAACCTTTGTATTTTATGAGATACTAGCTATAAGAAAATAAGGACGATACTGATGAATAGAAGTATTTTATGCTTGGCATTAAGTAGTATGTTTGTTTTGACTGCTTGTCAGACTACCCCTCGACAATATAATGGTTCAACTGGATACCAGATTGAAAACAAAACAGAAACTTCAGCGACTTTAGCTTACACTTTAGCTGGTCGTAATAACCAGCAACTCGATGAGCGTAAATTACAACGTGCTTGTCAAAATGTGCTCGGTGCTCAGAAAGTTTATAAATTATCAGTTTTGAGCATCAACGAAATTCCTAATCCAGCTAAAGATGAGCATTATGGAATTCAACTCGGTGAAACTCGTGCTTCTTTTGGCTTATCCAATACACCTAGTTTAAATAATGGTGAAGACTATGCAACTCGCCAAGCACTTGAAGCACGTCCAAGCACGCTAAAAGTTGTTCGTTATACTTGTTCATAAAATAAAAAAGACGCTGTTCTTTTTACAGCGTCTTATAAAAACTCACATTTCTAAACTCTTTAGCTTCATCCAGATCTGGCCATGTAGAAGCGCTTCTTTCATCAATCTTTTGATATTTAGGATGACTAAAGTTTTTAACACGGCTATCGGCCACCCAGACTTCTGGCGCGAACTTTAAAAACTCATCTAAGAAGAAACGGTTGCATTGGTCATATAAAACATCAGCTGCCAGCAAAACATCAACTTGCTCAGCCTTATATAAATCATCTAAATATTCTAGCTCAACATCATTCAACAGAGCATTTTCGCGGCAAGCATTCAAACTAACTTGATCAATATCACAGCAGATGACTCGTTTTGCTCCTGCCATTTTTGCGGCAATTGCGACTACACCAGAACCGGCCCCAAAATCCAAAACGACTTTATCTTTAACATGGTGTGGCTCTGCAAGTAACCACTGCGCCATCGCCAAACCCGATGCCCAACAGAAAATCCAATACGGCGTATCATTCCAAATACGACGAATAACTTCATCATCTAAGCGATCAGTTGGAAAAACAGGTGGAATCAGCCATAAAGAAATAGGCGTTTCTGGTAACTGTTGTACCATCAATTCACAATTGGGAATAACTTCATTTAGTGCTTGAAGTAAATATTCAGGGGCTTTGGTTAATTGAAAGGTGCAGCTCATAAATAAGCTCAACAATTTATAATTACTATTTGATACGCGTTAACGTCATCCGCAACTGTTTGAGGCAGGCCTACATTAGACAAAAATGTTTCTGCGACCCATCTATAACTAATCAGTAGCTGATGAGTTTTGCGGATGACAAATGGTTTTGGTTACTTTTCCCGAAAGAAAAGTAACATACGAGCTCCTAACATTTGCGTTAAACGGTAGGACGCCGTCGTGAATAAATTAAATTAACCCAAAGCTTTTTCAGCAGCTTCTACAGTTTGACGAATCAAAGTTGTAATTGTCATTGGCCCCACACCGCCTGGTACTGGTGTGTAAGCAGAAGCAATTTCTTCAATACCTTGTAGTTGAATATCACCAACACCACCGCCATCACGAGGATGGAAACCAGCATCTACAACCACTGCACCTTGTTTAATCCAGTCTTTTTGGATAAGTTCAGCTTTACCAACTGCACCAACAATAATGTCAGCTTGTTTCACAAGCTCAGGTAAGTTTTGTGTGCGTGAATGGCAGATCGTTACTGTTGCATTCGCTTGCAAAAGCATCATTGCCATTGGTTTACCTAAAATTGCTGAACGACCAACCACAACCGCATGTTTACCAGCAATTTCGATATTGTTTTCTTTTAAAATGGTCATGATGCCCGCAGGAGTCGCAGAACCATAGGCAGCTTCACCCATAGCCATACGGCCAAAACCAAGACATGTTACGCCATCAACATCTTTAGCTAATGAGATTGCATCGAAACATGCGCGCTCATCAATTTGTGCAGGAACTGGATGTTGTAAAAGAATACCGTGTACATCTGGATTGGCATTAAGCTTTTCAATTTCAGCTAATAATTGTTCTGTTGTCGTTTCTTGTGGCAATTCAATCTTTAAAGAGTCCATGCCTACTCGGCGGCAAGCATTTCCTTTCATGCGTACATAAGTTGCAGATGCGCCATCATCCCCAACTAAAATAGTCGCCAAAATTGGGGTACGACCTGTTTTAGCTTTTAATGCTTCAACACGTACTGACAAATTTTCTTCAATTTGCTTTGCTAATGCGCGACCGTCTAAAACCAATGCCACAGCACATCTCCAAGGTAGACATGAATTTAATGTGCCAATAATACATGATTATTTGGGCAAATTTATTCTAGATGTTGCTTTTATGTTCATCTTATCTCAAAACAGTATTGTTTTTTTTGTAAAGGTTGCTAATATGTGCATCACCAAATGTAGGCGGGGTGGCAGAGTGGTCATGCAGCGGACTGCAACTCCGTGGACGCCGGTTCGATTCCGACCTCCGCCTCCAAATTTGGTAAAGCCCGGGTGGTGAAATAGGTAGACACAGGGGATTTAAAATCCCCCGCCCACAAAGCGTGCCGGTTCGAGTCCGGCCCCGGGCACCATTTTCTGGTACAGAAATTGGTGTCATAAAGAATCCAGCGAAAGCTGGTTTTTTTATGTCCAAAAAAAGGATACATGTTAGTACCCTTTTTTCACACCCCATATCTTTAAGCGGTTTTTTGCTTATCTTGCTCAGGCGTTAAATTCACATCCAACACCAATTGATAGTTTCGACTTGAGTCTACTTTATATTCTGCATTTTTAATTGAATCTACGAAAATCCAATCTGACCGCACCTGCTTATCATCCAGCGTAACCATCAAATAGCCCCGCTGATTTAAATTACAATAGGCCAACTCATCGATAAGCGTAGTAAAGGCAAATTCAAATTGTTGCAACTGAGCTAATGGAATACTTAAATATTTTTCAAGACCCGGCGAAGAAACCGAACTCGTCGCCAGTTCCACACCAACATATTCACCTTTTTGGCTATACAAGTAAGATGTCCATGCATTATGAGTATCACCAGCCAAAACAATAATTTTCTTATTAAACTCTGCCAATTTACCGTACACAAACTCTCGCTCAGCATAGTAACCATCCCAAGCATCAAGGTTATATGGAACTAATGTTGTGACTCGCGCTTTTTCTTGAACAGTTAAAGTTGGATCACCCTGCTCTAATCGTAATTTTAATGTGACTAATTCTGTAATTTGCGCATTCATTTTAGCTAACGTATCTGGCGATGTTCCACCTGAAGTAATTTGCCCCAGCGATGCCAACAACTCAGCAGGAATCCACATTTTACTCATTAAGACTTGCTGTCCCACAACATTCCATGTTGCAGTTGAACTTTGTAAGACACCTACTATATTTTTCTCTTTACTACCTAATAACCACTCACGCTGAGTTTCACCCATTAAGGTCCGCATTGGATTAGTTAAATCTGCTTGGAATTTTGCAATATCCAAACCATTTGCTGTTATATAGTTGCCATAATCCAACTGCTCATCACGGGCAATAATGCGAGTATCTAACATCATTAAATTGACAAGCCCCCCAAAATCAAACTGGCGATAAATCTTAGTGTGCTGATCATCGACAGGACGGATAGGCATCCATTCAAAATAAGCTTGTAAAGCCGCTAGCTTTCTTTCTAAAAACTTACCTTCATTCTTTGCTTTTGGAGTTTCTTCCGTATGATTCTCAGCCCCTTCACGCCAAGTATCATTTGCTAACTCATGATCATCCCAGATCACAATAAAAGGATGACGCTGATGAGCGGCCTGTAAGTCTTTATCTTGACGATATAGCGCATAACGCTTGCGATAATCATCTAATTCAATAATTTCTTTATTATTATCAGCGCCTAAAGCACGCACTGTATCTTCTTTTGTAGGATAAACACCAGCCCCATATTCATAAATGTAATCTCCTAAATGAATGATTACATCCACGTTCTGTTTTGCCATTTCACGATAAACGTAAAAATAACCCGCAGGATAATTAGAACAAGAACATACTGCAAAGCTGACCTTATTAGTACTTACAGGCAATGTTTTTGTTTGCCCTACTGGCGAGATTTTGCTACCAAATCGAAAGCGATAATAATAAGTCGTACCCGCTTGTAGACCTGTTGCATCCACCTTCACGGTAAAATCGTCAGTTTTAGTCGTTTGAACCATACCAGTCTTTAAATTCTGCTTGAACTGATCATCGGTAGCAATTTCCCAAATCACCTTAAGAGGTGCACTAAGGTCTACTGGTGTTAAACGCGTCCATAAAATTACTTTATCCTGCAAAGGGTCGCCACTTGCTACCCCATGAAGGAAATCTGCTTGTGCTTCTGGACTTTCATCATCGGAACCATCATTACACCCTGTAAAAGCTACAGGTAAAGATAGCGCCCCAAAACCGAATAGACTTTTTTGAATTAATTCTCGGCGTGAAATTTTCTCTGACATAAAATTACCTAAGTTTTAAGCAATGAGTGTCTTAAATTTAGGTAGATAAGATGAACAACTGATCTCAGTTTAATGAACAAATCATGACATAAACTGGTTAATTTATATAAATACCAACAAGAACTGATTGAAAATAAAGCAAACTCTCTGATTTTCTCTTGCCAATCGCGCACTTGTCCTCTATTATTGCGCACATGCCCGGGTGGTGAAATAGGTAGACACAGGGGATTTAAAATCCCCCGCCCACAAAGCGTGCCGGTTCGAGTCCGGCCCCG
>NZ_JABVBF010000018.1 GCF_013344765.1 Acinetobacter lactucae | reverse complement strand
GAAGTGAATTGGTTACTTGAGTCTATCGCGACCATTATTTTATTTAGTCTTATTATTTTAGGTTCAATTCTACTCGGTTACAGAAATGCATATTTTGCTCCTGAACCAAAGATAAAGATGAGTTTTATCTTACATACAGGATTTATGGGGCTTTTGTTAATTATTGATTTATTGTTTGGGAAATCGGTTTGGTACTACGATTTAGCGCGAAACTTTGGTTTTCTTGGTCTGTTTTTATTAGGCACATTTATTTTTTATAAAAAGAATCTTAATTTAAATGTGGCAAAAATACCGCCTTTTCAATAAGTGGATATTAATAAAAAGCCCCGAATAATCGAGGCTTTATTATATATATTTGGATATGAGACACGGTTAGCAAAGCAACGCTTTGCCGTGCCGCAAGGAATTACATATTAGGGTAATTCGGACCACCACCGCCTTCAGGCGTTACCCATGTGATGTTTTGAGATGGGTCTTTAATATCACAAGTCTTACAGTGAACACAGTTCGCTGCGTTAATCTGGAAGCGTTTAGAACCATCATCATTTTCCATGATCTCATAAACACCAGCAGGGCAATAGCGCTGTGCAGGCTCATCCCATTTCGGTAAGTTCACATTCACTGGAATTGAAGGATCAGTAAGCTTCAAGTGAGCTGGCTGGTTTTCTTCATGTACAGTGTTTGAGATAAATACAGAAGACAAACGGTCAAAGGTAAGCTTGCCATCCGGTTTTGGATAGTTTGGTTTAAAGCTAGTTGCATCAACTGTTTTTAGTGCAGCAAAGTCTTGCTTCAAATCATGTAAAGTGAATGGCACTTTAAAGACGTTTTGATCAATAAAGTTAAATGCACCACCCATCCATTGACCAAATTTATGCATTGCTGGTCCAAAGTTGCGAGAGTTATAAAGCTCTTCTTTTAGCCAGCTGTTGTTAAATTTGTCAGTGTATGAAGTCAATTCTTTAACGAATAAATCTTCGCCTTCAGTAACACGTGCAATGGCAAGATCACCGCCTTTTTCTACACCCGCAGCAATCGCTTCAAATACAGCTTCACCACATAACATGCCTGATTTCATGGCAGTGTGTGAACCTTTGATTTTTGCAAAGTTTAAGAAACCTGCATCATCACCAATCAAGCAGCCGCCCGGGAAAGTTAATTTAGGCAGAGAGTTGAAACCGCCTTTCACTACAGCACGTGCGCCGTAAGAAATACGTTTACCACCTTCTAAATACTGTTTAATCAGTGGGTGAGTTTTCCAGCGCTGCATTTCCATAAATGGATACATGTGTGGATTTTCATAAGACAAGTCCACGATCATACCCAAAGTCACTTGGTTGTTTTCAGCGTGGTATAACCACCAACCACCGGAAGAAGCTGTTTCAGCTAAAGGCCATCCTGCACCGTGCATGACTAAGCCCGGTTTGTGTTTTGCTGGGTCAATTTCCCAAAGCTCTTTAATCCCGATACCGTAATGTTGAGGATCGGCATCTTTATCAAGGTTGTATTTCGCAATTAGGCGTTTACCTAAGTGACCACGGCAACCTTCAGCAAAGAGGGTGTATTTAGCGTGAAGCTCATAACCTGGGGTAAAGTTATGCGTTGGTTCACCATCTTTACCCACACCCATGTCACCTGTTTGAATACCTTTTACAGTACCGTCTTCATGGTAAAGCACTTCAGATGCAGCAAAGCCAGGGAAGATAGAAACTTCTAATTCTTCAGCTTTTTGCCCTAACCAGCGAACTACGTTACCTAAAGAGATCACATAGTTACCATCGTTATGCATGGTTTTAGGAACCATCCAGTGAGGTACTTCTTTAGAAGTGGTGTCTGAAAGTAAGAAGAAAGTTTTGTCTTCAGTTACAGGGACATTAAGAGGGGCGCCTTCTTCTTTCCAGTTCGGGAAAAGTTCATTGATGGCACGTGGCTCAAGCACAGCACCAGACAAGATATGCGCACCTACTTCAGAGCCTTTTTCAACTACACAAACAGAAAGATCGGGTAAGTTTTTTTCAATCGCTAATTGACGGATCTTAATCGCAGCAGATAGACCTGCAGGTCCTGCACCTACGATGACAACGTCAAACTCCATCGATTCACGTTCGATGTGTTCCATGTAGGACTCCTCAATACTTAAAGGTGGCAACCGTCATATTCAGAAAATTCGGTGCTGCCGTGAGTGTTTTAATCCATAGGCGCAAATATGCTATTGTGCCTTTTATCGTTTGGGCTAGTATAGTTTTAAACCATGATCTAGCCAATTGGCTGAGTCGTAACATTTTTTCGTCAGCAAGGCATAAACTATGGTAAATCAAAATAATTCACCATCGGATATGGGAAAAATACCGTTATCTGATGATAAAAACTTAATGAACATTGCACAATACTTAAAAGGTGTACAGCAAAGTCACAAAAGGTCAATTCCACCTTTAGAGCAGTGGCATCCAAAGCATTGCGGTAAAATGGATTTGACGGTGAAATCCAATGGAGAATGGTGGCACGAAGGTCAATTAATCAAGCGCCAAGCTCTATTAGATCTGTTTACCAAAGTCCTATGGAAAGAAGAGGGTAAATTCTACCTGAAAACCCCTGTAGAACAAATTGAAATCGAAGTTGAAGATGAACCTTTATTAGTCAATCAGGCAGATCAGGTCGAAATTTCAGGTGAGCAGTTTTTACAACTGACCACCACCAATCAAGATGTGATTTTAGTTGATGCAGAACATCCGATTTTTATGCGTGAATATGAAGGGGAGTTACGCCCTTATGTGCATGTCCGTTTTGGTATTAATGCACTGATTCAGCGTCAGGCTTTCTATCATTTGGTGAACTATGGAACACTGATTGAAAACGATAAAGGTGAAACCATTTTAGAGCTAAAAAGTGGTAATTTGCTCTTGCAATTAGGCACTTGAGGTTTAAGCTTTAGGGAGTGAAATTTTCTGACACTTCAGTACAGCTATGACCGCCATACAACCTTTACTTTCCGAGCTAGAACCTATGCCTAAAGCATCAGCAGATGCGCCAATTGGTATTTTTGATTCGGGAATTGGAGGGATGTCAGTTGCAGTAGAAATTGCTAAATATTTACCAAATGAACGTATTGTGTATTATGCCGATACTGCCTACGTTCCGTATGGTCCACGCTCTGATGAAGAAATCAGGGAACTCACGGCGCGAGCAGTCGATTGGCTATATCGTCAAGGCTGTAAAATTGCAGTCGTAGCTTGCAATACAGCTTCCGCTTTTAGCCTTGATCATTTGCGTGAGCACTATGGCGAACACTTTCCAATTGTGGGATTGGTTCCAGCATTAAAACCTGCCGTATTACAGACACGTTCTAAAGTGGTTGCTGTGTTGGCGACGCCTGCTACTTTTCGTGGACAACTCATTAAAGATGTGGTCGAGAAGTTTGCTGTTCCGGCAGGTGTTAAAGTAATGACTTTAACTAGCCTCGAACTTGTTCCTTGTGTCGAGGCTGGTCAGCAAATGGGTGAGACATGTTTAAAAGCATTAAAACAAGTTTTACAACCTGCCGCTGAGCAAGGTGCAGACTATTTAGTGCTCGGTTGTACGCATTATCCTTTCTTAAATGAAGCAATTCATCATCTTTTTGATAACCAATTCACATTGGTCGATTCGGGATTAGCAGTTGCCCGACAAACAGCCCGTATTTTAATAAAAAATGCGTTATTATGTGACCAAATAGGTCAGAATGTTGCACGTATTGAATGTTATGTCAGCGGTAATAATGCTGAGGCACTGCAACCTGTTTTACAACATATGATTCCACAAGAGTTAACTTGGACACTTCATAATCTGAACTGATCTTTTGGCATCATTTAGAAAATAGTGTTTTTTTAGATTTTTATTTTATTTGGGGCGGTTCATAATCTTGGCTTATTTAGGCCATCTAAGATTATGGGGCGATAAGGGTATTTGTTATGCTCGATACACGCTATCAGATCTTTATTTCAACGTCAGGTCGCGAGATGCAACCTGAACGTATAGTTCTCTCTCAAACTTTAGTCAGTATGGGTTTTTTTGCTTGGGGATTAGAACATCGAACCCCCCTAACCACTACACTTGCTCGTCGGCAAATTAATGAATGTGATTACGTCGTTTTATTGTTGGGTAGCCAGTATGGAGAACAGTCGATTTCTGGTGTGAGTTATTTGTCTTTAGAATACGAATATGCGTTAAGTCAGGCTAAACCTATTATTGTGTTTATGCACGAACAGCCTGAAAGTCGTGAAATACATTTACAAGAAACACATCCACAGCTTAAAGATAAATTTCTCGCATTTAGAAAAAAGTTATTATTGGATGCGAATCATATTTTTTACTTTAAAACTCCACGTGAATTAGAGTTGGCTGTCCGTTTAAATATGCCTTTAATGGTTGAGCAACATATGGGACAAGGTTGGATTTCAGCTCATCAAGCTCACCACTTAGAGGATGAAATTAAGCTATTAAAAAGTAAAATTTCACAGTTAGAACAACAATTAGCAGAGTCATCAGCTCAAATAAATGACGTTGCTCCCCAAGATGTTTTTGCATTTGAATATCAAATTCAAGCATTTCAGGATGGCAATTTTAAAGAGCTTAAACGACAACGACAAATGACTTGGTCCCAGTTGTTAAGTATATTGGCAAAACAGTTTGAAACAGCGATGCCAGAAGAGAATTTTGGGACATGCTTGAATGAATATTTAAATCAGGCTGGTTTAGAGGATGCTCGTCAGGAGTTACCTCGCGCGCATGCTGTTGCTTGCGCACAGATTAATCATAAAGCATTGTTTCGGATTAAAAAGCAAATGCAACTGCAAGGCTGGATTGTTCCCACCCAAACTGGACAATCTTATAGCTTATGGAAAATCACTGCTAAAGCTCAAAAGTTATTACTTAGCTATAAATGGAATCATCGGGGTACTCGATTAAAAGCTTAGAGCGATTCAATTTATATATGATAATAAAAGCTGTTACATTAGTGACATAAGATGAATTGAAAGGCATTAACATATGTCGTTTGAACAAAAACCGAAAGTCACAGTCATTTTAGCGAATTTAGGCACACCGGATGAGGCCACTGTTCCAGCAGTTCGCCGTTTTCTAAAGCAGTTTTTATCTGATTCACGCGTGATTGAAATACCGAAATTCATTTGGTGGATTATTTTAAATCTGTTTGTTTTACCTTTTCGCCCAAAAAGGGTAGCACATGCCTATGCTTCGGTATGGTCAACAGATTCGCCCATGCGTGAAATTGTGTTTGAGCAAACTCAACGTATTCAGGCGTATTTACAACGAGAAAATAATCAGTTTGATTTAACCGTGATACCAGCAATGACCTATGGCAATCCGGGTATTGATGCAGTTTTAGAAAAACTGGGATCTAACCCGCAAGAGCATGTCATTTTATTGCCGCTATTTCCTCAATATTCAGCCACCTCTACAGCGCCGTTATACGATGCGTTTGCTAAATGGATTCCTACTCAGCGAAATTTGCCAGGTCTAACCATTATTAAAGACTATTATCAACATCCCATGTTTATTCAGGCATTGGCAGAAAGTGTTTTAGCTTATCAAGAGCAGCATGGTAAACCTGAAAAACTGTTGATGTCATTTCACGGTATTCCACAGCCTTATGCAGACAAAGGCGACCCGTATGCAGACCGTTGTCGCATCACAGCAAGGCTGGTGGCCGAAGCCTTACATTTGAAAGATGATGAATGGGCGATTAGCTTCCAGTCACGTTTTGGAAAGCAAGAGTGGGTTAAACCTTACACAGACCAACTCTTACAAGATTGGGCGAAACAAGGTGTTAAATCTGTTCAGGTATTAAGCCCAGCTTTTTCTGCTGACTGCTTGGAAACACTTGAAGAATTAGCCATTCAAAATGCTGAGTTGTTTCAAGAGGCGGGCGGTGGGAGCTATGCTTATATTCCTGCTTTAAATAGCAATCAAGCTCATATTGATTTGCTTGCAGGTTTAGTTCAGGCTAATCTTGATGCCCTTACTTATACCTTAGCCCACCGTTAATTGCGTTTTAGCCAGAGGTTTTTATGCTGCAAGTCAAAATTGTTCCAGTTACTGCATTTGCCCAAAATTGTTCTCTTGTTTGGGACAGTGAAACAAAAGAAGCAGTTTTGATTGATGCGGGTGGTGACGCTAATGTTTTGAAGAAAGAAGTAGAAGCCTTAGGCTTAAAGGTAAAGGCTCTTTGGCTCACTCATGGGCATTTAGACCATGCAGGAGCGGTGGGTGAGCTTGCCAAAGAATGGAGCGTTCCGGTTATTGGGCCACATAAAGAAGATCAGTTTTGGCTAGATATGATTCAGGACGTTTCTGCGCGCTATGGCTTTCCAATTCCGCAGCCAGTTAAAGTCGATCAATGGCTTGAGGGCGGCGAAGTGCTAAAACTGGGTGAAGATGAGTTTGAGGTACGTTTTGCGCCGGGACATACACCAGGGCACGTCATTTTCTATAATAAAAATCATGGCTTGCTTTGGACTGGTGATGTCTTGTTTAAAGGCTCGATTGGCAGAACAGACTTCCCGCGTGGAAATCATGAACAACTGATTGAATCGATTAAACGTGAGTGTTTTAGTTTGCCAGATGATACTCAGTTTATTTCAGGACATGGTCCGATGAGTACCATTGGCTATGAAAAACAATTTAACCCATTTGTCGCGGGCAAAGCGGGTTAATCCTCGTAATCATCTTCATTTTGACTACCCTTGTCATGCTGAGGCGCATCTTGGGTAGGCAGTTTATATTCATCATTTGCCCAAGCCCCTAAATCAATTAATTTACAGCGTTCTGAACAAAACGGACGAAATTCATTACCTTCCCAAACACTTGGTTCACCACAACGTGGGCAGGGGAATGTACGTGGCATAAAGCGATATCCTCAAAGTGAAGAGAAATAGATTAGGCAAAAGTCAGGTGACTTGTTAGACTTATGCCGATTTTTATTTAGTTTGATGTGATTATGCAGATTCGTCAATTTCAAGCACAACGTATGCAAGCGCCTCGCGATTTTACCCCAATTGAAAATACCCCAATTTGTGTAGAAATTGGAGCGGGCAAGGGTAAACATGCTTTGCTTTTTAGCGGGCAACAGCCGCAGCACACATTGTATGCAATTGAACGAACCCGAGAAAAATTCTTGGCAATGCAAAAACAGCATGGTTTGGAACCAAGAGATAATTTAATCCCTGTGCATGCAGATGCTTTACCGTGGGTGGTACATGCTTTGTACCCCGCGCAAGTAGAGCATTTCTTTATTCTCTATCCAAATCCAGAACCTCATAATCCGGCACAGCGCTGGTTGAATATGCCATTTTTTGAGTTCTTAATTTCTCGCCTGCAAACAGGTGGAACCATTACTCTGGCAAGTAATATTCCTGAATATATTGAAGAAGCAGAACAACAGTTAATTAATGTCTGGAAGCTGCCTTATCAAAAAGAAAAAATTGCTCAAACATCTGCGCGTACTCACTTTGAAATTAAGTATTTAGAACGTGGAGAACTTTGCCAACAGCTTGTGATCACTAAACCTGAAGGTTGCAGCACACGTTTTGATGAGTTTGCCCCATTACAAGGTCAAGTGCATGGCGAATAAGCGGGTTGTCATTATTGGTGCGGGTCCGGCTGGTTTAATGGCAGCTGAGGTACTGAGCCAATATGCTTATGATATTGATGTATACGAGCAAAAGCCTTCAGCTGCGCGTAAGTTTCTGATGGCAGGTAAAACGGGGTTAAACATCTCGCATGCTGAACCTTTGGTGCAGTTTATTGAGCGCTATGACCATGCAGAATGGCTCAAACCGTGGGTTGAAAAATGGAATGCAAGCTGGATTCAAAACTGGATGAAAAGCCTTGGAATTGAATCTTACGTTGGTACTTCAGGTCGTATTTTTCCTGTCGAAATGAAAGCGGCACCTCTATTACGTGCTTGGCTGAAACGCTTGGCAGAGCAACAAGTTAAATTCTTTTATCGTCACCGTTGTATTGATTTACAAGGTACAACAGTAACTTTAGAAAATCAGAATAATCAAAGCAGTGAGACTTTTACCCAGCAATACGATGCAGTGATATTGGCATGTGGGGCGGTGTCGTGGTCACAATTGGGTAGTGATGGCGCTTGGCAACAATGGATAGATCAATCCAACATTGAACCTTTTCAGCCAAGTAATGCTGGTGTACTTCACACTTGGTCGGCTTTTATGGAAAGCTGTTTTGGTGAGCCTTTAAAGCGTATCAATGCGTGGGTTGAACCCAGCCAAGTTACACATGGCGATATTGTGATTACTCACTATGGGTTAGAAAGTGGTGTTATTTATAAACTAGGGCGTGTTTTACGAGAACAGCAAAAACAAGGGAAAAGCTTAAATCTGTTTTTAGATCTATTGCCTGATGTAGAGCTTTCACAGTTAATTAAAAAATTGCAGGCTAGCAAAAAACAATCGCTGACTAATATCTGGCGTAAAGTAGGCTTAGATACGGCCAAGATTAACTTAGTCAGAGAAGTGGTTGATAAAGCATTATGGAACCAACCAGAGGCTATGGCACAGCAAATCAAAGCACTTCAAATCAACTTAGAAGGTTTTAGACCTATTGAAGAAGCGATTAGCTGTGCTGGCGGTGTTAAGCAAAATGCATTAACTGAAAACTTAGAGTTTAAGCAAACCTCAGGTGTATTCTGTTGTGGCGAAATGCTGGATTGGGACGCACCTACAGGTGGATACTTGCTTACAGCATGCTTTGCTACTGGACGAGCGGCTGGTGAAGGCGTACATTCATTCTTAGAGAAATAACGGCTTGATTTGATGCTATGTTTGATGTGTGAAAAGTGTTATTTTTGAGCGATCAATAATAATAGGATTTACGAGAACATGTCTCAAGCATCATCAGTTTATCAAGGAAGTTGTTTATGTCAGGGTATTCGCTATGAAATTAAAGGCGATATCGGAGATATTATTCAATGCCATTGTCAACGCTGTCGAAAATCCAATGGAACAGCTTTTGCAACGAATGCTCCGGTTAAAAGTACAGATTTTAAAATTACCCAAGGTGAAGACTTAGTTAAAAAATTTGCGGTGAACGGTGTGTACCGCTGGTTCTGTAGTGAGTGTGGTTCCCCGCTTATTAGTTCGCGTGATGCGCAGCCTGAACTGTATCGTTTAAGAATTGGGACGCTTGATACACCACTCGACCAAAAACCGACTATGCATATTTTTGCTGCTTCAAAGGCAGAGTGGGAATGCATCCATGACGATTTACCGCAATATGATGAACGCCCATGATTTTACAAAGTATGTTTAAATCAAATTCAAGATGATCTAATCTACTAAAAACGGGGAGATGGCATTCCTCCCTTGAAAAACCGCCGTATTGGCTAATGATGCCTACGTTATCCTCATGTATTTATATATCGCTGGGTACGTAGGTTATTGCGTACTCTGCTTATTTTTGGAGTACGTCATGTCATATTTCCCTTCATTATTTTTTGCTCTTTTAGCGTCTATCTAAAGGGGTGGTCCTATGTATTACTCTCTACTTTCAATTGCTTTAGGCTCAGTTCTAGGGGCATGGTTGCGTTGGTTTTTAGGTTTAAAACTTAACCCGATTTATCCGCAAATTCCACTGGGTACTGTCACTGTTAATTTAGTCGGTGGTTTTATTATTGGTTTTGCGATTGCCTATTTTGCTCAAAGTGATTTAAGCCCTAACTATAAACTTTTTGTGATTACTGGTTTTTGTGGTGCTTTAACTACCTTTTCAACGTTCTCGATTGAGATTGTGACTTTATTACAAAGTGGTAAGTTGGGAATGGCGATGTTGGGAATTTCCATTCACTTGATTGGATCGTTAATTTTTACGTGTTTGGGGTTGGCGACTTATCATTGGGTAGCGGGACATTGAGTGTTTGTTCCGGCTGAAATGTTTACTGCAGAGTCTTTTCAATAAAGTTTTATGTCTGGATTAGCCGTCGGCTCGACCTACTTTTGTTTTGGCAAAAGTAGGCAAAACCATTTTCATCAACAGAACCTGTTATCTGTTTACAATTATCCAATATGTCGCAGAAACATTATATTGCTGATTTGAGTCAGGCTGTTGATGATTTTCCGAGTATCTACTATAAGAGATTACTCAAATAGTTTAATTAATAATTAGTCATTTACTATTGTGCCAGACGGCATGGATGCCGTCGTTTCGCTGTGCTACATGGATGTAGCATCAGCGTAACAAAGGATTTTTGTTACTTTTCATCCTTGAAAAGTAAGGTTAGCCTATACAATCCATCATTTGGATATCACTTCCATTTTAGGCAGTGCTCATAATAAAAATTAAGACGTTCTATTATTTATTTAAATCTATTACTTTTCAGTTAAAGCCTGACCTTCAAACTTCACGCCATCCCAACCATTTTGCATAAACTGACGAATATTTTGATGGTCAGTTCCCTCTGGGGTAGCCAATACAGATGCGTAGTGCTCTGCAAATAAACTTAAAGTTTGTGCTTGGTCTAAACCTTGTAACTTGGCAAAAGAGAAAACTTTTGCACTGCCTTGATTTTCAGTTGCAGCGTTATGCTGTGCGCCATTTTGAAAAGCTGTTGGAGTATGTTGGTAGCGTGCTTCAATATGAGCTAAAACGTCTGAAAATTTTGCTGTGCCTGCTTGTAATTGGGCAAGTAACTCTTGTGCCATAATCTTAAATTTCCTATTAAATGGGGTTTAAGCATAGCATTGAATACATGCTTTGAAAGGTTGGCAGTTATAAAAATTGATGAGTTATTGAAAAAAATCAGAAGAGTTTTTATACAAGTTGTGGATAAGTTTTAGTTTATAAACAGTTTGGAAAAACTGAAAAAATACACATAAAAAAAGAAGCCTAAGTGGAGGAGATAGTCTTAGGCTTCCAATGATTTAAGTGTATTGATCAAACCTTAACGTAAGATTAACTCTTACGATTAAAGCGAGCGAAGCGTTTATTGAAGCTTGCCACACGGCCTTCGTTACTTGCTTGACGTACTTCACCTGTGTAAAAAGGGTGTGATGCACTTGAAATATCAAGAGTGACATAAGGATAGACTTTCCCTTGATATTCTTTGGTTTGTTTAGATTGAAGAGTACTACCAATTAAGAAGTACACGTCTGCATTAGTGTCATGAAATAACACTTGTTGATAAGCAGGATGAATATCTTTACGCATGAGAAAGTGTCCTAAATTATTTTTGATTAAAGAAATGTTATAACGTAACAATTAAAAAGTCAATGTAACCCTAAAAGGCTACATTGATCAGTAAATTAAGTTAGTTGGAAGGAGGAACAAGCTCTTCAAATAAATCGTTTAGATTGTCATATACTTTTAAGTGAATCAGATTCCAGTAATGTCCTGAAATGGTTCTGTTAACCATTAACGTATCTGGTGAGGGTTTAAAGACATCCCAGTACTTCAAAGATTTTTTCACAAGCAACATGCCATCATGATGTGATGAGTTCTCGGCAAAATCGTAAGTGGTGGTAAGCGGACGCAATAACACTTCAATCCAGAGTTTATAAAGATCACTCGGGAATTTGCCTTTTTCGGAAATTGAATGGAGCTCAAGTAACTCAGTTTCAATCAAATCGATATTTTCATGGCGAGCTGCATTTACTAAACGTTTAAAGTGATGCACGATTTCATTTGAAAGCGTTTTAACACTGCCATAGTCATAAATAATGACACTGCCGTCTTGGCGGAAGGCAAAGTTACCTGGGTGAGGGTCACAGTGGAAACGTTTTAAAAAGAACATTTCTTGACCCAAAGCACGAATCAAACGACGTCCAATTGTGTTTCGAATTTCGATAGGCCACGCACTGGCAGTTTCAATGCTGTTACCTTGTTCGAGACTCAGGGTTAAAATACGTCTTGAAGAGTAATCTTTATAAACAGTCGGGATGATAATTTTGTCATCTAACTTGCTATGAAAAGTTTTAAAAACTTCAAGGTTTTGAGCCTCGATTTCATAGTTAAGTTCTGCCGAAAGGCTATCTTGAATCTCTGCAAAAAGCTGATCTTGTAACTTTTTATCAATTTTAAGCACACCCATTAAACGAAGTGCCAAACGTACTTGTTTTAAGTCACTTTCACAGGCTTCATCAACACCCGGATATTGCACTTTAACAACAACTTGTTCGCCACTTGGCAGGACAGCTTTGTGAACTTGTCCAATTGAAGCAGCTGCAAAAGGTTCTTGATCAAAAGATTTAAAAGCAACATTCAGCGGCTTTCCAAGCTCACGTTCAACTTGTTGTTGAATAGCGGCAAAGGGCATAGGTGGAGCTTGGCGCTGTAACTTAGAAATTGCTTTAGCGACCTCGGGTGGAAAAATATCCTTATATTGTGATGCAATTTGGCCGACCTTCATGACGGCGCCTTTCATCTCGCCTAAGGTGCCGGCAATTTGCAAACCAATATCCTGAAATAACTTGGTTTTTGAAGCCAGCTTTTGTTCTTCATCTGCGGTCAAGTTTCGAATCGAGTTAGAAACGGTTTTCGTTGCAATGCTCGCGGTCATTCCTGCAAGTTTCATAAATCGTTTGCCGGGTGAACTTGCATTCTTTGCCATATCTTCGATACCTCATTGACTACAACATAATATTGCCTAGTTTTGATCATAGGTGACAAAGCTTAAAAAGCCTATATGAAATTGTTTATCTCATGTAAGAAAATTTTCGAAAAACAAAATGTTATTTTTATAGTAAAAAATATGAAAAGCTTGTGAAAATTCATTTCATAAACAAAGCTTTAATATCTATAAAGTGTCTGTTTTTTTGGTGCTAATGTGAATGGCAGGTTAAATAAAAATAGAGATAACAAAAGTTATGACAAGTTTAAGTTCAGCCCATGGGCGGTCTCAGGCGATTCCTTTATCTGTGTTTGAGCAGTCAAAAGATGCGCATATTATTCGTTCTGATGAAGAGGCAATTGAGCGTGCCAAACAACTTGCTCAAGAATTTGCACAAGAAGCATCTGATCGAGACAAGGAGCGCCGTTTACCCCTAAATGAAATTCAACAGTTCTCACAAAGCGGCTTATGGGCCATTACGGTTCCTAAGCAATTTGGTGGTGCACAAGTTAAATATCGAACCTTGGCTGAGGTCATCAAAACAATTGCGAGTGTTGATCCATCTCTTGCACAGCTTCCTCAAAATCACTTGGCTTTTATTGAACATTTACGTCTTGATGCAGGCCCAGAACAACAACAGTTCTTCTTTAATTTGGTGTTAAGGGGGATTCGTTTTGGCAATGCATTTTCGGAAAAACACAGTAAAACAGTCGCTGACCTCACTACCACATTAAGAAAGACCGAGCACGGTTATGAAATTAATGGTAAGAAGTTTTTTGCAACGGGTGCGTTGCTTGCACATTGGGTTCCCATTGTCGCTGTGAATGAACAAGGGCAGCCTTATGCGGCGCTAGTTCCTCGGGAAACTTCAGGGGTGAATATTATTAATGACTGGTCCGGTTTTGGGCAAAGGACCACAGCCAGTGGTACGGTAGAGTTAAATCAAGTTCCAGTACGTGAAGAATACTTAGTTCCGATTTATCAGGCTTTCGAGCGACCAACACCAGCGGGAGCAATTTCACAGTTTATTCAAGCTGCTGTCGATGCAGGTATTGCACGTGGTGCAATTGAAGAAACAATTCACTATGTCAAAAATCATAGCCGCGCATGGGTCGATTCAGGTCTGGAAAAAGCCAGTGATGATCCATATACGATTGCGAACATTGGTGATTTAAAAATAAAACTGCGTGCAGCAGAAGCCGTATTGGATTTGGCAGGAGATGCGATTGATCAGGCAATTGCCGACACGACTGAAGAACATGTAAACCAAGCCACCTTACTGGTTGCCGAAGCAAAAGTACTCACCACAGAAGTTGCAATTTTAGCTGCCAATAAGCTTTTTGAATTGTCGGGAACAAGATCGACCTTGTCTGAGCTTAATTTGGACCGCCATTGGCGTAATGCTCGCACTCACACCTTGCATGATCCAGTGCGTTGGAAATATCACATTGTCGGTAATTATTACCTCAATGGCATCCATCCACCGCGTCATGCATGGAGCTAAAGTGAAGAAAAATAAGATTAGGAGAATAAAGATGACAATTACCCAAATTGAATTAGAAGAGCTATCGGTAGGCGCCGATTATGAAAAGGTAGCAAGTAGATTTCGTCCAGTTTTTGAAAAAATTGGCCAAGGTGCAATTCAACGGGAAAAAGAACGAATCTTGCCTTTTGAGCCGATTCAGTGGTTAAAAGAACTTAAATTAGGTGCGGTACGTGTTCCGGTTAAATATGGTGGAGACGGGGTGTCATTGCCGCAACTTTTCCAGCTTCTAGCAGAACTGGCGCAGGCAGATTCGAATATTGTGCAAGCATTGCGTGGACACTTCGCTTTTGTTGAAGACCGTTTAGTTGCGCATAAAGAGCATTCGCAGGAGGTTTGGTTTCAGCGTTTTGTACAAGGTGATTTAGTCGGAAACGCATGGACCGAAGTTGGAAATGTACAGATTGGTGATGTCGTTACACGAGTAACCAATGATGCTTCGGGCAACTTAGTGGTAAATGGTGAAAAGTATTATTCAACAGGAAGTATCTTTGCTGACTGGATCGATTTATTTGCTTACGATGAAGTGAATGACCGCCATGTAATTGCTGCTATTTATCGTCATGAATCGGGTGTGAGTGTAATTGATGATTGGGATGGGTTTGGTCAAAAGACAACGGGCAGTGGTACTTTAAAAGTGCATCAGGTGCATTTGCCAGCCTCGCACCTTATTCCATTTGACCAGCGTTTTAAATATCAGACTGCTTTTTATCAAGTCGTCCACCTTGCAACTTTAACTGGGATTGCGCAGGCAGCTGTAGAAACTTTTAGCCAAGAAATACGTGAGCGAAAGCGTATTTTTAGTCATGGTAATGGCGACCTTGTTCGTCACGACCCACAGGTTTTACAGGTGGTGGGTAAAGCCTCTGCTCAAGCTTATGCAAGTCTAGCAATTACGGTTAAAACAGCAGAAGCATTACAAAAGGCTTATGAAAGTCACTTTCGTGAGTTAGAGGTGAAAGAACATCAGTTTAATGTAGATGCTGAGCTTGAGTCGGCGCAAGGGCAGGTAGTGATTTCTAATTTGGTATTGGATTTAACTAGCCAGTTATTTAACGCTTTAGGTGCATCGGCAAGTAGTCAGGTTAAACAACTCGACCGTTTCTGGCGTAATGCTCGGACTGTGTCTTCACATAATCCGCTTATTTATAAAGAAAAAGTGATTGGAGATTGGGAAGTAAACCGTACCGATTTACCATTTGTGTGGCAAATTGGAGCAAGCCCGCGAGCAAAGTCTGCATAAAATAAAAAAAGCCGATGTTCCATCGGCTTTTTTATTAGGTTTGACTTAATCGTTTGGTATTTAAATAAAGCCGTGAAAGCAACAAAACACATGCAATGCTTAAACCAATAATTAAACCTAGCCATACACCTGCTACACCCCAATGGGTATAACGTGCTAAATAAAGTCCGATAGGGAACGCAATCACCCAATACGCCATAAGTGTAATCCACATCGGTGCTTGAGTATCTTGCATACCTCTTAAACAGCCTGCGGCACTCACTTGCAATGCATCCATCAACTGATAAGCCATGGCAAACCAGAGTAAATACATGGCAACAGGGACAACGTCTATATCTTGAGTATAAACCGAGACAATTTGTTCACGACCTAAGACAATAAAAGACATGGTCAATAAGGCAAAAAATATTGCTGTGCTCAAACCAATTTTTTGTACTTGGTACATGGAAGCCCAGTTCTTTTCACCATAATAGGTTCCCACACGAATGGTTAAGGCAATCGCAAGTGAAAGCGGAATCATAAACAGCACTGAGGTAACTGAAATGGCAACTTGATGCGCTGCAATAAACACTTCACCCAATGGACTCAGCACCAACGCGCCTGTACTAAAAATACTCACTTCAAAGAACACGGCTAAACCGATTGGCAAGCCAAGCTGTAAAATTCTTTTTACCCAAGTCAGGTTAATTTTATCAAATCGGCCAAAAATAGACGTTTTCCGGTAAGCCGAAGCTTTATAAATATAGCCTGCTAATGTAATCAACATGAGCCATTGTAAAATGGAGGTTGCAAAACCACAGCCTGCACTACCTAATGCAGGTATTGGTCCTAAGCCATGCATAAAGATCATGTTAAGAGGAATCAATACAACTAAAGCTAATAGGCTAATAGCTGTTACAGGACGTGGATGGCCTAAAGCCTCAGAATAACCACGTAGAGCGGCATACATTGTCACAGCAGGCATGCCTAAACCAATCGCATGTAAGAATAAACTTGCTTTAGGACGTAAGCTCTCTGGTACGCCGAACACATGCAAGAAAAACGGCATGAGCTGCAAAATGAGCATAGCCATTACGCCTAAAATGATGGCAACCCACAAAGACTGACGAACAATAACAGGGATCTGCTCTGTATTTCTTGCCCCCTTTGCTTCAGCGACCAAGGGTGTAGTTGCAATCATAATGCCACTGAACAGGAGCATGACTGGAATCCATAAACCGACCCCTACAGCAATTGCTGCTAAATCGGTTGCAGATAAATGCCCAGCCATAATAGTGTCAATTAACCCAAATCCCGCTTGAGCAAACTGGGTAATTAAAATCGGTAGCATTAAGTGGAAGAGTTGTTTTAATTCAGACCGAAAAGATGTGACATTCGACACAAAAGGTACTCTTTTTAAATTATAAAAATGAAGCTAACGTTGCAAGGTGAGTATCACACCGACAAAGATGATGACTCCACCAATAAACCGTTGCCATGTAACAGGTGTTTTTTCTGTACCTAACCAGCCAAAATGATCAAGTAACATAGAAATAACGATTTGTCCAAAAACGACTAGTCCTGTAAAGGTTAAAAAACCAAGCTTAGGTGCAGTATAAATGCTCATGCTGATTGCATAAACCCCAAGGAATCCTCCTGTCCAAAGAAGCCATGGAATATTGGATATTTCACTTAAAGAAGGCTTCTCGGCACTTTGAAAGAAAACCATAACGGCTAAAACAATAGTACCTATGAAAAATGATAATAAAGCTGCCTGCAAGGGTGAGTGTAGTTGCTCGCGCAGTTGAGCATTAATTGCAGTTTGAAAAGCCATGGCAACACCGATTCCCATAGCTAGAGGTAAGATCAGGAAAAGTTGGCTAGAGAATTTCATCATTTTTATCAATATTTAAGTATGTTTAAAAACAGTCTAAAGCAATTAAGGTATGTTTTCATAAGCCCATTGATGCAGTCATGTTAAAATAGAAATATTGTGTAAATTGGACCTGCTCCTTGGCCGTATTAAACCCTGCTTCTATTCCTCTATCTTTATATATTCATATGCCTTGGTGCGTGCGTAAATGTCCATATTGCGACTTTAACTCGCACGCTGTACCAGATGGAGCACTTTCGTCAGAGCTTGAGCAAACCTATTTAAAAGCATTGGTGGCCGACTTTGAAACTCAAGTCGATATGGCACAGGGACGTTCAATTCATAGTGTCTTTATTGGTGGTGGAACGCCTTCACTCATTTCTGCAAAAGGGTATGCATGGCTCTTTGATCAGCTTAAGTCATTGCTCAAATTTGAAGATGGTTGTGAAATCACACTAGAGGCAAACCCTGGAACACTAGAACATGACCCGTTTGCAGGCTATTTAGAAGCAGGTATTAATCGTTTGTCGATTGGTGTGCAGACTTTTAATACAGAGCACTTGCAAAAGCTTGGACGTATTCATTCAGCAAACAATGCTATGGATGCAATAGAACAAGCAAGACAAGCAGGCTTTAAGCGAGTGAATGTAGATTTGATGCATGGCTTGCCTGAGCAAACGCTAGAGCAAGCGCTTTATGATTTAAAGGTTGCTGTAGAGCATGGTGCGACCCATATCAGTTGGTATCAACTTACTATCGAGCCGAACACGGTGTTCTTCCGTACTCAACCTGTTTTGCCTCAAGACGAAGTGCTAGAAGACATTCAAGAGCAGGGTGAGGCTTATCTAAAAGCCAATGGTTTTATAAACTATGAAGTATCGGCTTGGCGTAAAGAGCAGCCTTCAGCCCATAATTTAAATTATTGGGAATTTGGTGATTATCTTGCGATTGGTGCAGGGGCACATGGCAAAGTCACACAACCAGATGGTGTGTACCGTTTCCAAAAGACTCGTTTGCCAAAAGACTATTTGGCTAAGGTTCCAGCCGAACATTTACAAATGAAAAAGATTGAGGCAGAAGAGTTACCTTTTGAATTTATGATGAATGCTTTACGTCTAAATGATGGTGTAAAAACTAAGCTATATGAGCAACGTACAGGCTTAAGATTAGATCACTTAAATGAAGTACTTACTTCACTAAGAGCTAGAAAGCTATTGGTAGAGGATAGCAGTCGATTGGCTTGTACAGAGCAGGGGCATATCTTCTTAAACTCGGTACTAGAAGAGTTTTTATAATAAAGCAAACTAAAAAGCCGCACGATGAGATGCGGCTTTTTTGACTTTAGCGGGTGGTGTAGCCGCCATTTGCAAAAATCGTCTGACCGGTAATCCACCAACCTTCGGTTACTAAAAAGCGAACTAGAGGTTCAATATCTTCAATTTTAGTGAGTCCGCCTAAGGCTGAAGCTGATTTGTGGTAAGCCACAGCTTCGGCAGATTCTTGCCCATAAAAGAATGGTGTATCCATTGGACCAGGTGCAACAGCAGTCACTGAAATCTGGCGATTACCAAATTCTTTGGATGCAGCACGGGTGTAATGCTCAACAGGTGCTTTTAAACCTTCATAGGTTGAATAGAGTCCAGTATAGGCTGCAAGAAGAGAAGTCACGATTGAACAAATCTTGCCGCCGTCATTTAAATGACGACCCGCCGATTGAATAAAGAAATAGGCAATTTTTGAGTTGATATCGCTCATGCTATCAAACTCTTGTTCTGTAGTTTCCAAAAATGGTTTTTTTAGAACCTTTCCAACTGTATTGATCGCAATATCTATTCCACCAAAATGTTGCTTAGTGTCTAAGAAGAGTTTTTCGATATTATCAATATCCGTTAAGTCTGCTTGAATTAAAACGGCATCTACACCGAATGCTCTTACATCTGCGAGCGTCTGTTCAGCATCTGCTAGAGTTTCAGCGCTATTGTAGTGAATCGCGATTTTTGCGCCTTGTTCTGCAAATTTACGGCTAATCAGTCCACCTAAGTTTTTTGCGCCGCCTGTAATCAGTACAACTTTATCTTTTAAGGTATGAGTTGCCATGATGATTGTTCCTATGATGACTTGTTTTAATGTGTTTTTAGTCTAGATTGGCGGTAATTTTTGATCAATTATGCTAGTTTGGTTTAACTATTCAGAAAATACGAACAATTAAATGGATCGGTTGCAGCAATTTTTTATTTTTACAGAAGTCGCTAAACGACAAAGCTTTAGTGAAGTGGCAAATCAGCTTGATTTACCTCGTTCGACAGTGACGAGCGCAATTCAACAATTGGAAACTCACTATGGGGTACGCTTATTTCATCGAACTACGCGTAAAGTCAGCCTTACCCAAGATGGACAACGAATATTACCTGAATGCCAAAATCTATTATTTGATTATGAACAGCTGGAACAGCTGATACAGGCACAAAAGCAGCATTATCGTGGCACGCTAAAAATTTCAATGCCCAGCCGAATCGTACACCAAGTAATTATTCCTGAACTTCCCGATTTTTATAGACGCTATCCAGACATTCATTTACAACTTCATAGCTCTGACGATATTACTGATTTAATCGAGAAAGGAATTGATTGTGTTGTTCGGGTGGGGCTGTTAGAGAATAGTAGTTTGATCGCGAAGTTCGTTGGTAACTTAATTATGGTGAATTGTGCAAGTCCCTATTATTTAGAACAATATGGTATTCCTGAAAAATTAGAAGATTTATCTCAACACAAACTCATTAACTATGCGGGAGCCGTAGGAGAAAAACAGGGCGTATTTTTATATCAAGATGGAACTGTGATGATGGATAGTGCTTTAAGCGTAAATAATACGGAAGCCTATATTGCAGCGGCTAGTGCAGGTTTGGGAATTATCCAACTTCCATACTACGATGTTCAGGATAGAATAGAGCAGGGAACTTTAGTTGAAGTATTAAGCACTTATACGTCTCCATCTCTTCCACTTAATATTTTATATCCGAATCGAAGTTATATTCCTAAGCGTTTGGAAATCTTTATGGAATGGGTGAAGGATATTTTATATAAGAAGTGCATCGTCATCTTTTAGTCACAAAACTAAAATACATTAACAATAAAAAAGCCTCTCGAACTGAGAGGCTTTTTAGAATTTGGTGGGTCGTCCGCGACTCGAACGCGGGACCAACGGATTAAAAGTCCGCTGCTCTACCAACTGAGCTAACGACCCAAATAGGTTCAAAACAGATAAGTGGTGGGTCGTCCGCGACTCGAACGCGGGACCAACGGATTAAAAGTCCGCTGCTCTACCAACTGAGCTAACGACCCTGAGCGAGGATTAAGTAAAACAACGTTTTACCCGAGTGCAAGAGAAAATCTATGATTTTCTTAAGCAATCAAACTCGTATTGACTCAGAGAGAAGTAATACTTCTAAACACTGTATCGTTTTGATGTCGCGTATTTTAGCAAGTTATTCAACTAACACAAGAGGAAATTGAAAAACATTTGCATGATTGCCTATAAAAAGCACGATTTCCTCTTGTTTAGCTAAAAAATGAACTAAAAACGGTATTTATATGCCTGAATATTGTCAAAAATTTCAGTTGTGATGTCACAGTAACTGCTTTCACCAGGCAATAATGCGAGTAAACGTTCAGAAGTTTTGCTTGGATTAAACGCATCTTCCTTCAATTTATTCTTTTGGTATTTAAAAGTACCTGTTGTTTCAACTTTAGCTTGTATACGTAAAAACACTGGTACTGCATAAGCAGGTAAGCATTTTTTAAATACAGTCACCATTTCTGTTAAATCACTGTCATTTAACTCGGCACCATCAGCAAGTGTGATTGCTGCCATACCTGCACGCCCGTTGGTATTTGGAATTTCTACACCATAAACCACAGCTTCAGCGATCTTGTCATATTCACACACCATGTTTTCAACTTCGGTGGTAGAAACGTTTTCACCTTTCCAGCGGAAAGTATCACCTAAGCGGTCAACAAACTGGGCATGACGGAAACCAATATTACGAACAAGATCACCTGTATTGAAATATGAGTCACCTTTTTTAAAGACATCTTGCATAATCACAGATTTATTCTTTTCTGGGTCGGTATAACCGTCAAATGGGGAGCGACTGGTAATTTTGCCTACCAATAAACCGACTTCACCTGCTTTAACTTTTTTACACCAGCCATTTTTATCGCGTATCGGTTCGTTTTTCTCTTTATCAAATTCAATAATTGCGTATGGCGTAGGGGAGAAGCCTACTGTGTTGTCAAAGTTAAAAATATTACTAAACCCGACATTGCCTTCACTTGAGGCATAAAGCTCAAGAACTTCTTGTACACCAAAACGTTGTTTGAATTTATCCCAGATGTTTGGACGCATGCCGTTACCAATCATTTTGGTTACACGGTGAGCACGGTCAAGCTCTGTAGCTGGAGCATCCATCAAGTAACGGCAAAGCTCACCTACATAGCCGATTGCAGACGCATTAAACTTCTGTACATCTTTCCAGAATGCACTGGTCGAATATTTACGTCGAATGGCAAGGGTAGAGCTTCCTGCAATCACACCACACCAGCAAACAACCACACCTGTTGCATGGTACAGAGGCAAAGTGACATACATCACATCATCTGGGCCAAGGTTTAAGATATGGCCGTAAGTGCCGTAGGCAAGTGTCCAGCGGCTATGTTTAAAAATAACTGCTTTTGGTAAGCCCGTTGTACCCGAGGTATAAATATAAAACAGACCATCATTACCATGAACGGAATGTGTGGTCGATGGATTAAATTTCGGGAATTGATCAATTTCTATTGTAAGATTGGCATAACCTTGAGGTGCTGTTCCTGCATCTTGACGAGTAGCCTGATCTGCAAACCAGTGGAAACGGTCTTTAGGAACGTTTAAGTCTTGACGAATTTCATCAATTGCAGCACGGACTTCTTCACCCGCAATAACTGCAATTGGTTTTACAAGATTGATGCTATGAGCGAGGACTTTACCGACTTGAGATGTATTCACAAGTGCAATAGTTACCCCAATTTTAGCTAAACCTACAATAGTGGCAATAAGCTCAGAACGGTTCTCAACCATTACGGCAATCACATCACCTTTACGTGCACCGAGAGATAAATAATAGTGAGAAATCTGGTTAGCCCATTCATTTAAAGCTTCGTATGAGTAACTTTGATCTTCAAATAATAAAGCAGTACCTTTCGGATTTCGCTTAACAGCTTTCTCAAAAGCTACACCTAATCCTGTTGGTGTATTTGCTGTTCTTAAATAAGCCTGTTTAAGACCATTCAGGATATGGGGTACTTTGGGAATAAAGCTAGGAAGTCTTGTAACAACATCCCCAAGCGTAATGATATCGGTCTGTGTTGTCTGGCTCATATCAATCCTATTTATTTTTCGATCAATCCAAAAAAGGTTGTGTTGGCAAAAGTACAGTATTTTTCATGGTTCACCATGCTTTTAAAACTTTTCTTCTAGTGCAATCAACCTAATTGGTTAAAAATAACAAAAAAAACCTAGTCATCGAAATGACTAGGTTTGTTTAAATTAGCTGCAATTGAGCAAATGATTTACTCAGCTACAGGATTTGCTTTCTTCGGTGGACGGCCGCGAGGGCGACGAGGACGACTTGGTTTGTCCTTATCAGCTTTAGAATCTTCTGATTCACTCTCGGCAGCAGCTTCAGTTGGTTCTACAGCTTGTTCTGTAGCTACTTTGGCTTTTGTAGCTTTTGGCTGTTTCGCAACTGGAGCTTCTTCAACTGCAGTTTCAGCTGGTGTTTCTTCTACACTAGCTGCTACTTCAGTTTCCTGATCAAGCTCAAGTGGTTGTTGCTTAGATTCAACAGGTGCTTGTGTTTCAGCAGTAGGAACAACAACGGTTTCTTCCACATTCTCAGCTACAGGGGCAGCTTCTTCTGGTGCAGAATGTTGTTGTTTAACTTGCTCAAAAGCCTGTTCAGCAGCAAGTTTAGCTAAACGACGGCGTTCACGCGGATCATTAGCAACACGCGGTGTTGCCTCTTTTGGTGGCGTCAACGGAAGTACAGGTGCAGGTTCTGCTTCTTGTGAAGGCTTGTTGCTTGGAAGCTCAGCATCACGAGTAACAGGCTTTTTGTCTTCAGCTTCAACTGCGACTTCAGTCACTAGAGTACTTGCGTATTGCTCTGCAAATTTCTGCAATGCACGATTGAATGTTGGAACTAAACCAAACTGTTCAATCAGTACTGTGCAGTCTTCACCGTAAACATGACGGATCAAGCTACCAATCGTATATTGCGCCAACGTTGGAATTTGCGATGGGGCAATTGATGGTGTAACAGCTTTAGCTCGTTTTGCGTTGCGTTGTTCACGGCGACGCATACGAGGATCATTACTCGCACGTTGAACTTGCGGTTGAGTTTTCTCAGCCTTTGGTTGAGGAACTTCCTCTTCAGCAGTTACGGTCTCTTCCACAGCAACAACAGGTGCTGGTTCTTGAGCCGCTTCAACAACAGATGCTTTTTCAGTACGTTCAACAGGTTGCTCAGGCGTTAAAGCAATAATTTCGCTTTGTGCTTGATCAACATTGATGACTAAGGCTGTATTCATGACTTCATGCTGTGGAGCATCAATCAAATCAACCTTAATTTGTTTTTCATCAACAACTGCTGGTGCCGGCGCATTTTGATTTTCATTTAATACGCTTGGATCGCGGTGACGATTCGGGCGGTTTGGACGTTGTTGATTATTACGGTCACGACGCGGTACAGCATGTTCAGCTTGTTGCCCATCATTTTGATGTTGGGCATGTGGCTGATCTTGTTGCTGACGTTTTTGTTGACGTTTTAATTCACGTTGCTCTTGGCGTGATAACTGTACAACCTCTTCATGAACCTGCTGTTGTTGTGGCTCTTGATTATGGTGATGTTGATGTTGTTCACGTTGCTCTTTGTGCTTACGTTTTTTGTTGTTTGGACGTTGCTGTTGTACTTTATCGTCTTTTTCAACATTCTCACGTGCTTCCTGCTTAACAGGAGATTGAGAAATGTAAGCATTGTTAGATGGAGCCGAAGTAATCTCAGCAACTGCTGGTGCTACAACTTGTCCAAACTGCCCACGGCTAACAGCACCTGTATTCACCATTTGTTCAATCGCGGCAGCAGCATTTTGTGCTGAGCGAGATTGATCAACTGTTTGAGCTTGTTTTTGAACAAAAAGGTTTTCTAACCATGCACAAGGACTAGCAGCTTTTTGGGCACTTGCCTGAGCAACAGGTTGAGCCGCTTGATTTGCTTTCTTTTGGTTAGCTGCGTTATTGGCAGCAGGAGCTGCATGAGCATGGACATGATCAGCTTCTTCTAAATGCCATTCAGAAGATTCATAACCTAACTCTTTTTCACTTGAACGAGTTGCTTCTGTACGTTCGTAGCTAGATGGTGCAAATCCATCTGGATTGTACTGAATCTCGTAGTGAGGTGTTTCTAAGTGCGGGTGAGGTAAAACAGTCACACGAACACTAGAAGTCTGCTCTAAATACACAAGACTATGACGTTTTTCATTGAGCAAAAACGCTGCAATTTCAACAGGTACTTCTACTTGTACTTCACCATGACGTTCACGAAGCGCGATCTCTTCTACTTTACGCATAATCGAAAGTGAAAGTGAGCGTAAGTCACGCACCATGCCTGTACCATGACAGCGAGGGCATACATAACCTGTTGCTTCTTCAAGAGATGGGCGTAAGCGTTGACGGCTCATTTCCATTAAGCCAAAACGAGAGAGTTGGCCAAACTGAATACGTGCGCGATCGCTTTGTGTTGCTTCACGAAGTTTTGCTTCAACCATGCGTTGGTTGCGCTCTTTAGTCATATCGATGAAGTCGATTACAACTAAACCACCAATGTCACGAAGACGAAGTTGGCGAGCAATTTCTTCTGCTGCTTCTAAGTTAGTATTCAGCGCAGTTTCTTCAACGTCATGTCCACGAGTTGATTTCGCAGAGTTAATATCGATTGAAACTAAAGCTTCAGTCTGGTCAATCACGATTGAACCGCCAGAAGGAAGTTTTACTTCACGCTCATAAGCAGTCTGAATCTGGCTTTCAATACCAAAATGAGCAAACAATGGCTCGTTTAAAGTATAAGTTTTGAGTTTGTCCAATTGACGAGGCATCACTGCTTTAACAAAGTTATAAGCTTCGTTATAAGCCTGTTCGCTATCAATTAAAATTTCTGCAACATCATCACGTAAATAATCGCGAATCGCACGAGTAACAACACCAGCTTCTTGATGAACCAGCATTGGAGATGGACCAGAGCTCGCTGTACCTTGGATTTGAGCCCAAAGGTCAAGCAAATGCTGTAAGTCTAACTGTAGTTCTTCTTGGGTACGGCCAATACCAGCGGTACGTACAATAACGCTCATACCACGCGGTAAATTTAAAGAAGCTAGAATTTCTTTTAATTCTTCACGTACAGAACCTGAAATTTGACGACTAATACCGCCGCCTTTCGGGTTGTTCGGCATAAGAACCAAATAGCGTCCTGCAAGTGAAATAAAGGTAGAAAGGGCAGCGCCTTTATTGCCACGTTCTTCTTTTTCGACTTGAACAAGTAATTCAGTACCTTCAGTGATAAGTTCACGAATGTTTGAAGTTTGTCGTGGGTCTGCTTGGAAATAACTGTTAGCAATTTCGCGCATAGATAAGAAGCCTTGACGGCCTGCGCCGTATTCAACAAAAACAGCTTCTAAAGATGGTTCTACGCGGGTTACATGGCCTTTATAGATATTGGATTTTTTCTGTTCTCGGGTACGATTCTCTAAATCAAAATCGTAAAGACGATTACCAGTGATAAGTGCAACGCGGACTTCTTCTGCGTGAGTTGCATTAATCAACATACGTTTCATGGGTGTGACACCTAATAGTGACCCACACAAACATATCGCACAAACTTAAAGGTTCTGAACGAACATCGAACATGACGGATCATTTCCCAGATCTCAAAATATTTGTGGTCTGAGTCATCTGTTACCGGCTACATTTAGCCTTAGCTTCGATTCTCGTCTGTGATGTAGGCAATACTGCTTCAACCTTTAAATCAGACTTCCTTAGTGCTTCACTGGCGGGTGAGCGGTGCATTGGTTAATGACTTTCACTGTCATTGGGCGCGAAGTGACTTCTTTTTGGAAGTTTGATACGGAATGCTCATCGTATCGGTGCTTTCGGCAGTTCCAATGCATCAACGCTTTAGCCTGAAGGCAACATTAAGGAGCGATTTGTCTGATGTGTATCAGTTTACGTTCCATAACCAACTAGAGTTGGTAACATATTTTTTTGAACAAACTGAATTAAACGCAACAGTTTGTCATTTTGCCGATATAATAAGCCTTCGGCGTCGGCATAATTCTTTAGGACCAATCCGAGCTGGTGATGAAAGCATCATTTTGATTGAGGTTTCAATCAGGGAAATTCCCTATTAGATGTTCACTTACGGCGGTATCCGTGCGCTGACTATATCAAACCTTGCAGCATCTGCCTATGGGCTAAGCTTAGATTTCTTGTGAAAAAACTAAGCTAATCGGTCATTTATTAATCAAATTTAGCAAAATTTCAGGTTTAAATATTAGTATGAATTCTACACAGCAATGGCAAAGTGTCACTTGGTTTGAGGTGGATGAACATCAAGCAGGACAGCGAATTGATAATTTCCTGTTTTCGCGTTTAAAGGGTGTACCTAAGAGTCGTATTTATCGTTTGATTCGTGAAGGTCAGGTTCGAGTAAATAAAAAACGTATTAAAGCTGAGACCAAATTAGAGATTAGAGATCAGATTCGTGTAGCACCTATTCGCTATGAACAAAAAGATGAAACAGCCGCTCCTGTGAGTGACAGTGTAGCACAAAGCCTACTCAGCCGTGTGGTCTATGAAGATGAAGGGCTGATAGTCATAAATAAACCATCAGGTATTGCCGTACATGGTGGTAGCGGTGTGGCGTATGGTTTGATTGAGGCTTTACGTGCAGCGACAGGTAAGAAATACTTAGAACTGATTCACCGCATTGACCGTGACACTTCTGGTCTGGTCATGATTAGCAAGAAACGTAGTACTTTAAAGCTGCTACAAGATATGTTGCGTGAGCACAAAATTCGTAAGACTTATGCGGCAATTGTAAAAGGTCAGGTGAGTCTCGATAAACAACTTATTGATGCTCCTTTATTTCGTTACGAGTTAGCCAATGGCGAGCGTCGTGTACGTGTGTCTAAAGAAGGTAAACCGAGTAAAACGGAATGGGTGGTTGCTGAGCGCTTTAAAAATGCTACTTTGGTCCATGCCTCACCTTTGTCAGGCCGTACTCATCAGATCCGTGTACATGGTTTAAGTATTGGACATCCGTTGGTAGGTGATGATAAATATGGACACACCACTGAGTACGCAGGTCCGCAGGCACGACGTTTATGTTTACACGCGATGCGTTTAGATATTCCGGGTTATCCACCCATTGAAGCGCCGTTACCAGAAGATATGACCCAGTTATTAAAGGCTTTGAGAGTAGCAAAATGAGTCTGAAAACCGAATTAGTTATTTTTGACTGGGATGGAACTTTATATAACTCTGTTGGCCAGATTGTTGCCAGCTTACAACATGCAGCAGAGCAACATGAACTGCTTCTAAGCGATGAAGCCGCAAAAAGTATTATCGGTTTAGGCTTGCCTGAGGTGATGCAGACCTTATTTCCAGAAGCGCCAGAATTGCATGACTCGATCTTAAAGGCATATGGTGATCACTATATCGCGAACTCGACTAGTGATGCATGGTTTGACGGTATTGCTGAGCTATTACATGACTTAAAAGCCCAAGGTTTAAAACTTGCAGTCGCGACGGGTAAAAACCGTCGTGGGTTAGACCGTGTAATCGCAAAAACACAAAGTACTCATCTTTTTGATGTAACTCGGGCAGCCAACGAAACACGTTCAAAACCAGACCCATTGATGTTACAAGAGATTTTGACTGTAACGGGAGTGAGTGTTGAGCAAGCGGTCATGATTGGTGACAGCAGCTATGATCTTGAGATGGCACAGCGTTTGGGGATGCCGCGTATCGGAGTAGGTTACGGCGTACATTCGGTTGAAGTTCTGCAAAAGTTCCAACCTTTAACCATTGCTAAGGATGTACCAGAGCTTCACAGCTTTTTGAGAGGGTATGCTCAGTTACCTACAGTAGATGTCGCTTAATTTAAAATAATTCAAAGAGGGAATACGTTCCCTCTTTATCCAAGTTAAATAACAAAACAATAAGAAGAGAAAAATGAGCCGTTCAATTCGCCTATTAAATCTTTTACAGCAGCTCCGTGAAGCCCGTTACCCAATCACAGCGCAAGTCTTGGCTGAGCGCCTAGAAATTAGCGTTCGAAGTGTCTATCGAGATATCGATAGCTTACGTGAGCAAGGCGTAAAAATTGAGGCGGCGGCAGGCCTTGGGTTTCAGCTCAAAGAAGATATTGTATTGCCGCCAGTAACATTTAATGAAGATGAGGCGGAGGCTTTGTTTTTAGCTTTAGAATGGTTGAAAGATGTTCCTGATCAGGCAATGAAATCGGCAGCCGTTTCAATCTATTCTAAACTTTATGCGGTTTTACCTGAGCACCGGAAATATTTGATCGATGACATGACGCTAGGTGTTACACATTACTGGCATCCAGTTGATGTGACTCTGGTGGAGCAAGTGCGTATAGCCATTCGTAATCAAGTAAAAATAAAAGTAGATTATTGCGATGAACAAAAACGGTTAAGTGAACGTTCACTTTGGCCTTTTGCTTTAGGGTATTTACATGACAAAGTTGTACTTGCTGCTTGGTGTGAGTTACGGCAGGCATTTCGCCATTTTCGGATAGATCGTATTCATGACTTGCAAATAAGTGAGGAAATATATCCTGAATTTAAAAAACATCTGTTTCAAAGATGGTGGAAACAAGAAATGCAAAGGACTACTGACAAAAATTGACAAAGACCCCTTGTAAACTAGGGACTACGATAAACAAGGAGCAATAAGAATGGGCCTTAAACTTTATACTAACAAAGAATCGCGTGGTGTAGTTGTCGACTGGCTTTTAGTCGAGTTGGGTGTTGAGTGTGAACGAATTGAAGTTGCATATAAGACTGAAATGAAATCACCTGAATATCTAAAACTTAATCCTTTTGGAAAAGTGCCGGTATTGGTAGATGGTGATGTCGTGATTTATGAGTTGGGCGCAATCTGTGCATATCTAGCGGACAAGTTTAGTGACAAAGGTCTAGCACCAGCCTTGAATGATCCAAAGCGTGGTTTGTACTATCGTTGGTTGTTTATGATGGCAGGTCCTTGGGAAGCTGCTGGTGTTGATAAAGCTTTAGGAATAGAAGTATCACCTGAGCAAAAGATGTTTGTTGGCTATGGCGATTACAATGATGCTTATCAAGCTTTAGTTCAAGGACTGAGTGAAGCGAACCCGTATGTATGTGGTGAGCAATTTACCGCAGCCGATGTAAGTGTTGGAGCAATGCTTATATGGCAATTAAAAATGAAAACCATTGAATCACACCCAGCTATTACCCGTTACGTTGACGTGATTAAACAGCGGGAAGGCTTAAAACAAAGCACTATGGGTCAATTTTTGTAAACGTATATTCTTAAAAGTCACCTAAATGGGTGGCTTTTTTGTTTTTAAATAAACGTTTTAATTGGTAAGAAACCCTGCAGCAACGTTAATACAGATTGCTAAAATGGTAGTATTAAACCCAAAAGACAATACTGCGTGCAATAAGTTTAAAAGCCGCATATGTTTGGTGGTAATTGATACGTCAGCAGTTTGAGCAGAAGTCCCAATAATATAACTAAAATATAGGAAATCAGGATAAGTTGGCTGTTTTGTGCCAGGGAAATCTAACCCTCCATTTTCTTCATTCCTAGACAAAGCCATATAAAAATCATGGGCATAATGAAGAGCAAAAACGGTATGCATAAAAAGCCATGCAGAAACAATGGTAAGTAAAGCTAAAGCCACATGGCCTAACTTTGCAGAACCGTCAGAAGGGAGCTGCGACAGTTGAATTAGAATAGCAACCAAACACATGATTAATGCCAATAAAACAATTAGCATAATGACCCATTTGCTCTCATCTTGTTTTTTAGCTTGCTGTTGCATTTGTGAATGGTCGGCACTTTTCATAAGTTGCCAAACATGGAGTAAATATATGCTAACGGACGCATTCCAGCTGACTAATAAAATAGTTGACCACTTCCATGACGTTAACCATGTCAAAATACCAGCTGTGATCACTCCCATGAATAAAGCAATAAAGAAATGTGGGCGGTTTAGTACACTACGTCCTAGGTGTTGAAATATGCTAACCATTTTCTTAATCTCCTTTTACTACATGGTAAATAT
>NZ_JABVBF010000189.1 GCF_013344765.1 Acinetobacter lactucae | reverse complement strand
GTAATGGATATGCTAATCATGCAACAAGAACAGTACCTCAGACAATCTTTTAAACCAAGCAAGTAATAAAGTTGTAAAAATCCTTCTGGTAGCCCCGATCGTTTGCTATAGAAATCTCCTTAATAAGAAGGAAGTCTTAAAATTAGAAAAGGTCCCGAAGGACCTTTTTAAATTTTTGCATGAGTACCATATTTGTCAATCATGATTGAGCTGGCTTCATTTAAACCGCGAACTGTTACCCTAATACCATTCTTTTGAAATTTATTCACGACAGAATCTAACATGGCAACTGAAGTCACATCCCAAATATGAGAGTGGGCAAGATCAATAATGACTTCTTTAATTTCTTCTCTAAAGTTAAAACTTTGCATAAATTTTTCAGATGAACTGAAAAATATTTGACCTCTTAATTCATATAAACGAGCTTGATCTTCGAATAAAGTTTCTATACGAATATCATTTTCAAGTTTATTTGCTAAGAAAAGTGCTGAAAGTAATACCCCAGTTAATACACCTAGCGCTAAGTTATGGGTAGCCACTACCACAATAACGGTAGCGATCATAACGACATTGCTAGTTTTAGGATTATTTTTAAATTGAGTCAGTGAGCTCCACTCGAAAGTACTAATCGATACCATAATCATGACAGCAACCAGAGCAGCCATAGGAATAACCTTTAGCCAATCACTTAAAAATACCACTAGGATAAGTAAGAATATGCCCGCGCATAAAGTAGATAAACGTGTACGGCCACCAGATTTTACATTAATCATTGATTGACCAATCATGGCACAACCAGCCATACCACCCATGAAACCTGAAGCGATATTAGCAATACCTTGACCCTTACATTCTTGAAATTTATCGCTAGAAGTATCTGTCATTTCATCAACGATTGTTGCGGTCATCATCGATTCAAGTAGACCAACTGCAGCCAGCGCTAAAGAATATGGAAGAATAATGAGAAGTGTTTCTAAATTAAAAGGAATATCGGGAATTAGAAATATTGGTAAAGTATCTGGTAATGAACCCATATCACCAACCGTTCGAACATCAAGCCCTAAAAAAATAGCCAGTAATGTGACTACTACAATACAAATAAGAGGTGAGGGAAAGAACTTTCCAATTTTTGGAATAGAGGGGAAAAGATAAATAATTCCTAAACCAATTGCTACTAGTAAGTAGACATGCCATGTAACGCTTATTAGTTCTGGTAATTGAGCCATAAAGATGAGTATGGCGAGAGCATTCACGAATCCAATAACCACCGATTTAGAAACAAAGCGCATGAGTTTGGCAAGTTTAAAATATCCGGCCAAAATCTGTATGACGCCAGTTAATACTGTCGCTGCAAATAAGTATTGAAGCCCGTGGTCCTTTACGAGCGTTGTCATAACCAACGCCATGGCACCCGTAGCTGCCGAAATCATAGCGGGACGACCACCTACGAAAGAAATAATAACGGCAATACAAAAAGAGGCATATAAACCAACTTTTGGATCTACGCCTGCAATAATTGAAAATGCAATTGCTTCTGGAATTAAAGCAAGACCAACCACAAGACCAGAAAGAATATCTGCGCGGACATTAGAGAACCATTGTTCTCGGACATTGGATAACATGAGAAATAGCCTAAGTTCTAAATTTAAAAGGCTAGTGATGTGATATACCAACACAAGCGACTACACCACATCACTAGACAGTGATGAGTTATTTACAGGAGATAAGCGTAAATAAACTTAAGGTGGCGTAAGTGTCATAGGTATAGAGATTTGAAGCATTTAAAAGTGCCCGAAGAATAGCATAAGTTTTTAAGGTTGACTAACCTACGCCTGCCAAGCTTAAAGATATTTAAAAATGCTGGTTACGCATATTGCATAGCTACTTTTATGCAACAGAGCCTTTCATAAATTTAGATTTTAATAAATTTGCTATTCTTCATAATACAAATCATATAGAGAACTCATATAACGCCTTTAGTAAGGGTTTAAAAATTCTCGGAAAATTTTGACAATTTATAGGGTGGATACATGAATAAACATTTATTAGCCAAAATTGCTTTATTAGGCGCTTCTCATCTAGTTGCATTAAATACAGCATTTGCTGACGTTCCTCTTACTCCTTCTCAATTTGCTAAAGCAAAAACAGAAAATTTTGATAAGAAAGTTATTCTATCTAATTTAAATAAGCCGCATGCTTTGTTATGGGGACCTGATAATCAAATTTGGTTAACTGAACGGGCAACAGGCAAGATTCTAAGAGTTAATCCAGAGTCAGGCAGTGTAAAAACAATCTTTCAGGTGCCGGAGATTGTAAGTGATTCTGATGGGCAAAACGGTTTATTAGGCTTTGCTTTTCATCCTGACTTTAAAAATAATCCTTATATCTATATTTCAGGTACATTTAAAAACCCGAAATCTACCGATAAAGAATTACCAAATCAAACGATTATCCGTCGTTATACCTATAATAAGGCAACAGATACGCTTGAGAAGCCTGTAGATTTATTAGTAGGATTACCTTCATCGAAAGACCATCAGTCAGGCCGTCTTGTAATTGGTCCGGATCAAAAGATTTATTATACGATTGGTGACCAAGGACGTAACCAGCTTGCTTATTTGTTCTTGCCAAATCAAGCACAGTATACACCGACCCAGCAAGAGCTGAATGGCAAGGACTATCACACCTACATGGGTAAAGTACTACGCTTAAATCTAGATGGAAGTATTCCAAAAGATAATCCAAGTTTTAACGGGGTGGTTAGCCATATTTATACGCTCGGCCATCGTAATCCACAGGGTTTAGCATTTACTCCAAATGGTAAACTGTTGCAATCTGAACAAGGTCCAAACTCTGACGATGAAATTAATCTCATTGTCAAAGGTGGTAACTATGGTTGGCCAAATGTAGCGGGCTACAAAGATGATAGTGGCTATGCTTATGCAAATTATTCGGCAGCAGCCAATAAGTCGGTTAAAGATTTAGCTCAGAACGGAGTAAAAGTAGCCGCAGGGGTTCCTGTGACGAAGGAATCTGAATGGAATGGTAAAAACTTTGTGCCACCATTAAAAACTTTATATACCGTTCAGGATACCTATAACTATAACGATCCAACTTGTGGAGAGATGACCTATATTTGTTGGCCAACAGTTGCGCCGTCATCTGCCTATGTCTATAAAGGCGGCAAAAAAGCAATTTCTGGCTGGGAAAATACATTATTGGTTCCATCTTTAAAACGCGGTGTTATTTTCCGTATTAAGCTAGATCCAACTTACAACACGACTTATGATGATGCTGCTCCGATGTTTAAGAGCAACAACCGTTATCGTGACGTGATTGCAAGCCCAGATGGGAACGTTTTATATGTATTAACTGACACGGCTGGGAATGTTCAAAAGGATGACGGCTCTGTAACAAATACATTAGAGAATCCAGGATCTCTAATTAAGTTTACGTATAGAACTCAGTAACGCAGGCTATTAAAAAACCGATCTTTATAGATCGGTTTTTTTAGCATCAACAAGACTATTCAGTTACGACTAATACTGGTAAATGAATTTCTCCTAAAAGAGCTTGAGTCACACTTCCTAAGAAGAACTTTTTAAACCCCTTACGTCCATGCGAGCCAATCACAACAAGATCAGCTTTTGACTCAGTTGCGGCTTTAATAATTTCAGTATGAATTGTTTGACCCTCGACAATTTGTGTATCAACAGAAATCCCATGTTGATTAAACTGTTCTTTGGCTTGATCGAGAATTCCCTGAATTGCAGTTTTTGCTTTATCAAAATAATCCCTTGCTAATTCTGTACTATCAATAAATTCAACAGAAATGAAAGGATCTATTGTGAGGGCATATACTAGAGTTACTTTGCTATTAAAGGCCTTAGCAATTGCTGCTGCATGATTTACTGCAATGAGTGAAGTAGGTGAACCATCAACGGGAACTAAAATATGTTGGTAACTCATATATTGCTCCTTATTGTCCTATGACAATGTATGCTGTCAAAACACAGAATTATTATCCTTATGCTTATATTATGAACATTTTTTTTAGAGTTATTGTTTATTTTTAGTATGAATAGAACCGAGAAAGGTTACTCAGTATTTTATTTAAAATTATCGTAATGACTTTCTAAATAAGGTTGATTGCGTTTAAGTATTGAAATGACTTGATTAGCGTCTATAGCGGACTCAAACAAGAAGCCTTGACCTATGCTATAACCAAATTGTCGAAGTAGCTCTTCTTGTTCAGGTGTTTCAATCCCTTCAGCGATGAGTCCGAGTGAGAGATTGGGGGCGAGTAAACCAATTGCTTGAACAATTGCATAAATTGATGGGTCATATTGCATCTTTTGGATAAAGCTACAATCTACTTTTAAGCTGTCAATAGGGTAATCGCGAATATGAGTTAGCGATGAAAAACCAGTACCAAAGTCGTCTAGTGCAATACGTACCCCATGCTGTTTTAATTTATTAAGTGCTCGGATCACGTATTCTGAACCTCGGTCACCCAGCATGTGTTCGGTGACTTCTACTTCAATATAATGTGTTGGTATTTGAAATTGATTGATCTTTTTTAAAAGCTTTTCAGCATAGTTGTCTCTTAAGAATTCAACCGGTGCCGCATTGAGCGAAACAGGAAGTGGTTTAATTCCAAGATCTATCCATTTTGCGATGTCCCGTAAAACTTGATGTTGCATTGTTTCACCGATCTTACTCGCTAAATTATAATCTTTAAAAGCCTCTGCAATTTGTGCAGGGTAACCTCTTTGAGCCGAAGTCGTATGCCATCGTAATAAAGCTTCAAAACCTACAATATGATGAGTTCTTAAATCTACTTTGGGTTGGTAATAGGGCTGGATAGTATGATGGCGAATAAGCTGACGTGCTAAATTAAGTTGAGAAGCGACTGTTTCGGTCATTTGCATCATGCATGGATCATACATGCGAATACCACCACGACCACGCGCTTTTAAGTCATGTAATGCCATATCTGCACAGCTTAATAAACCTGACTGGTCTACAGCATCTTGAGGATAAATTGCACAGCCAATACTCATTCCACCATTTAAAACATTACCTAAATAGGTGATAGGCTGATTTAACTGTTGAAGTAAAATGGCTGCTAGTTCTCGGACATCATTTTCAGATTTGAGGTTATTAATAATAACTGCAAACTCATCTCCACCTAATCGTGCAACAAAACATCGTTCTTCATCTACACAATGACTAAAACGTTTGGAGAGAACTTTTAAAAGATGATCGCCTGCACTATGCCCTAAAGTGTCATTAATATGCTTAAAATGATCAAGATCAATTAACAGTAAACCCACACTTGTTTGGGTATCTTTTGAAGAGGCTAGGGTGCGTTTAAGTTGAAATTTAAATGAACGCCGATTACATAAACCAGTCAATTCATCTCTCTCGCTCATATTTCTAAGCTGATTTTCCGCCAAATGTTGTTGAGTAACATTACGCGAGACACAAAGTATTTGTCCGATTTCACCATTGTCCCGATGAATCGGGGTAAGCATATTATCCCAATACTCAGGGGCTTGATTTGGTAAGCAGCTCATCCCTGCAAATCTAGCAACTTTACCTTGAAGAGCTTTTTTTAAAGCGACACGTCCACGCTTACGTATATGAGGCGGCAATAACTCAAGCCATTTCATTCCAAATTCTGTTTCATCAACAGGGACACCTAAAGCGAGACATCCTGATTTATTCATATGTGAAAGAGTGCCATCTACATTAAGTACTTTAATGCAATCTACACTGATATCTAACATTTGATTTTGTATTTCAATGTTTTTTTGCAAGTTTTGTTGTTCTTGAATATCGTGATCAATATCTAAAAAGCTGACATACCATTCGTTAGCTAGGGAAGAACCGCGATATTTAGATGCTTGAATAGATAGTTTACACCACCTATATTGATACTCAGCTTGTAAAAGTCGACATTTTAATTCTATTCTTTTTTGTAGGCGAATTGCTTCGAGCCATCTATTTTTGACTTCATCTAAGTCGGCAGGATATATAAAATCTAACCATTGCTGAGGCAAAGGAGAGAAAGTATTCAGCCAATATTCTGTACACTCTACATTGCAATATAATATCGAGCCATTTTCATCACTAACCCAAGTTGGTAGTGGAATTTGCTCAACAATAAAATGCTTTTGGGTGTTGTTCGACATTGAAGTCATAACATGCCTAGAAAGATTGAGAGTTGATTAATCTATTTATTCACGTCATTGTAATCTTTCTGTAG
>NZ_JABVBF010000188.1 GCF_013344765.1 Acinetobacter lactucae | reverse complement strand
ATTTCAGGTTGTGCGGTTCTCACACTTTCAGCATTGGCGGTGACTCATGCAGAATTTTCTTATGAACAAGAATTACAACAAGGCTGCAATAAAGTGAAGCAATATGCGAGCTTAGGTAAGAAATTCTACGACCAAAAACAATATAAAAAGGCACTCGAAAATTTCCAAAACCAAGCGTCTTGGACTGCATTTTGTAAAGCCAATCAAGATGAAACTACAGGTAAATTTACTGACCGTGATATTGAAGTTGCCAACAATAACGTGGGCTTAGCCTATGCTAAATTGGGTCAACCACTTTGGGCAAGATCATGGTTTATGCTTGATGAAAAATCAAAGTCGAGTCAGTTTAATCTTAAGCAATTACCTCAACCTAAAGCGTCAAATGACTTGTCAGGTGAATATATGCGTTACTCTGGTTTTGGTGAGTGGGATCACATCACGGTGAGTCGTGAGAAGGGGCAATATGCAATCAGTTATGCCGGTTTATATATGGGACTTAGAAGCTTGATCTACGGCCCAAATATGGGTGAGTTTGACACCAAAATGCCGACTAATAAAAAGCAAACGGTTTATAAAAATGAAGACTGCCGTATTCAGCTCGATTTTAAAACGAGTCCGAAGTTAGGAAATTATATTCAGGTTAAACAAAACGAAGGTGAGTCGGGTTGTGGCTTTGGACATAACGTTTATGCCGATGGAACGTATTTAAAAGTTGAGTCTGGAAAATAAGATTAAACATATAGGAACACAATAATGAAAAATATATTTGTACCTTTACTGCTTGTTTCTACAGCTATTTTTTCTGCTCAAATTTATGCAGAGCCAACCAGCACCTGCAAAGAAGTGAAATTTCAGCAAGCTGATCAGGCTTGGAGTGGACACTATTATTTAAATGGTGTGATGGAAGTGGGTTCGGAGCTTTTACTTCAACCAGATGGTAAGTTTCAATGGATGCTCGCTGTGGGGGCTTTAGACCAATATGCCGAAGGCACTTGGTGGAAAAACGGAGACTGTATTGGTTTAAAACCAGAGGCTAAATTTAAAAAGGATTTAAGTATTTTCCCTGAAAGCCTAAAGATTTCGGATAAATCATTAGATGCGATCTGGGAAGGTGGACGCCAGCAAGGCACATATAGCAAAAATTAAATTAAAAAGTCCGACACTGAGTCGGACTTTTTTATAGTTTCATTTTTAATGATTAACCGCTGCAAGTTGCTCAGCGTTATAGCGTGCGCCCATGTTTGGGTATCTCGTAATAATTGCGTCGATTTCTGCCAAATCTGCCGCTGTTAAATCAAGGTCTACAGCGTCAGCATTTTCCACAAGTCGCTCGATTTTACGAGTACCTGGAATTGGAATAATGTCTTCACCCTGCGCCAAAATCCAAGCCAAAGCCAGTTGAGCCGCTGTCGCGTTTTTGCTTTGGGCAAATTCGCTAAATGCTTGCGCCAAGCTTTGGTTATTTTTCCAGTTGTCGCCCTGATAGCGCGGTAACTGGCGACGGAAATCATTTTCGTCTAGGTTGCCAACATCAAGCGTGTTGGTAATTAAACCACGCGAAAGCGGTGAATACGGCACAAGGCTAATACCTAACTCGCGAATAGTTTGAAAGTGTGTATCTTCCAGCTCACGAGTAAGCAATGAATATTCATGTTGAACCGCTGCAATCGGGTGAATCGCATTTGCTTTACGAATGGTTTCAGCCGAAGCTTCACTGAGTCCTAGGTAACGAACTTTACCTTGTTGGACCAAGTCAGCCATGGCGCCAATGGTGTCTTCAACTGGAATATTCGGGTCAATGCGGTGTGCATAATACAGATCAATCACGTCTGTATTTAAGCGTTTTAAACTGTTTTCGACCGCAACTTTAATCCACTCTGGAGAACCGTCGATATAAGACTCTAAAGAGTTTTGTGGGTTGAGGTTATCTTCTTTATAGCGAAAGCCAAATTTGGTCGCCAAGAATACTTTGTCGCGGTGTTTTTCTAAAACTTTTGACAGCAAAACTTCGTTTGCGCCGTTGCCGTACATGTCGGCGGTGTCCCAAAAGTTAATGCCGAGGTCTAAGGCTTTTTCTAGGGTTGCAATGCTTTGTGTGTCGTCTGAGGCACCATAGGCAAAGCTCATTCCCATGCAACCTAAACCAAGTGCTGATACTTTTTCGCCTGTTTGTCCTAAAGTTCTATATTTCATTTTTCACACTCTTTTTGCAAAATCACTTGAGTAGAAAAACTATAAAATGCTTTGGCTCAAACTGACGTATAACATTCAAACCAATAATTATAAAATTCAAACAATCTGTTTTTAGGCCACACAGTCTTCACGGAACTTTTTAGGCGAAAAACCCGTATTTTTCTTAAAGAAATTGGTGAAATACGCTGAATATTCAAAGCCTAAGCTATAGGCAATTTCCGAAATATTCCAACTGGTGTGTTGTAGCAGTGCTTTGGCTTCTTGCGTAATGCGCGAGCTAATATGTTCAGAGGTGGTTTTGCCTGTAGCTTCTTTTACAGCGCGGTTTAAATGGTTCACATGCACAGACAGGCCATAGGCATAGTCATTTGCAGTTTTGAGTTTGAGCTGAAAATGGGGCGAGTCGATAGGGAATTGACGCTCTAATAACTCAAAGAATAAATGGCAAATCCGAACTGCAGCATTGCTATGTTTTTCAAACTGTTGGGTCGGTTGCATTTTCATGGCTTCATGCACAATCAGGTGCAAATAGTTTCTTAAAACGTTGTATTTATGAATATAGTCTGAATTTATTTCAGTCATCATCTTTTTGAAAATAAATGAAATTTCTTCAACCTGTTGGTCGTTTAAAAAATACAGCGGGTCGCCGTCGACTTTAAATAGTGGAGAGTCTTTTAAAAAGCTTTGTCGCGATTCTTGGTTTACAAACTCTTCGGTAAATAGACAAAACCAACCTGCCTGTTCAGGCGAATTAATTTCCCAAGCGTAGGGAACCATTGGGTTTGAAAACAGTAAAGCAGGGCGATCGACTCGTATCCAGCGGTTAGCGTAGTGAAGGTCACCTGTGCCTAAAACCAGTGAAATTTTATAATAATCGCGGCGGCTATAAGGCGTGAGAAACGAGCAAGCATCGCGTTGGAACACGTTAAAATGTCCAAACGAAGTCGATGGAACCGAGTAATCGCTATCTCTGGTTAAAGAAAAGCGGCGATAAAAATCATGTATGGTTTCCATGTTTCTGCCTGCATGCGTTATCAATATCAATTTATTTAAAGTTATAAAATTCAAACTTTATTTACTTTAGCTTTTATTTATATCGCGATCAATCGGGTCATTTAAACAGTTTTGAAAATGAATGATAAATTAATAATGGGAAAATGAGACAATAGGAATAAAAATATTTTATAAATTAACAATATATGTTCATTGACACTTAAAATCTTGAGAATTATTCTTTGCCTGCAAACTACTTTAGGGTAGAGCGATAAGGGGACACTTTCGGGTGTGCTGGTACTGTGCCCAGTCTGCTAACCCCTTATCGATCTGCCACCATTCTACGGTAGAACGATAAGGGAACACCTTCAGGTGTGCTGGTTGCTTTTGTACCAGTCTGCTAATCCCTTTTCGTTTTGCCACCATTCTATGGTAGAGCGATAAGGGGACACTTTCGAGTGTGCTGGTTCTGTGTGTCCAGTCTGCTAACCTCTTTTCGCTCTGCCACCATTTTTATTATTATCATGATATCGTTAAATTTAAGTTGAATGACTGTTTAGCTTAAATATCTAATTGAATGAAAACAAAAATTATTTAACTAATTTCTATTCAAGCTTACATTGACACTCAAAAACACGCGGATTATCCTTTGCCTGCTGGCCACATTGCCAGTCGATTTTGACAGATCGATATAACACACAAGACATCAAAAAGTTCTCTTTTTGGTGGCGAACTCGTTCGTCCCCCTTCGTAGCGGTAGGGCGAGGGAGGGACGCCTTGTGCGTGCTGATTCTTGTGTGTCAGTCTGTCAACCTTCTCTCGTTCTACCACCATCATTTGACAGTGATTGGGTAGAACTCCTTTACACACAAGGAGTCCGCACATGCGTACTATTTCATCTCTCTCGTTGGCAATCTTTGTCAAAATCTTTACGTCCATATGGCCCATCTGGTCTTTAAAGCGGTTTAACCGACTCTAGGTTTTAAACCCTAGGTCATTACGACTAAAAAATCATAGCAACAATAAAACCCGAGATAGGCGAGCACACCATTTTTGTGCGGCTTTTGCATGCCTGTTTTTAGCGCTCAATTTAAGAGTGACGGCATTTCTATCTCTTTTACATACAACAAAAAATTATTTTAAACGGTATAAAAATGCCAAATTTAGAAGCATCATTTAGAGCATTACGCGTGCTCCACGCGGCAAAAGATTTATTTAATCAACATGGGTTTTACATCGGGATAGATCGAATCGTTGAAGAAGCCAAAATTCCCAAAGCCACTTTTTATAACTACTTTCACTCCAAAGAAAGGCTCATTCAGATGAGCTTAACTTTTCAAACAGATGCATTAAAACATGAGGTGTTTTCTATCATTCATTCGTACCGCGAACTCATGGCCTTCGATAAACTCAAGAAAATCTACTTTTTACATGCAAATTTAGAGGGATTTTATCGGCTGCCATTTAAAGCGATTTTTGAAATTGAAAAGCTTTATCCAGCGGCCTATAAACTCGTGATTGATTATCGAAACTGGTTCATTAAAGAAATTCATAAACTGCTTTTAACTGTAAAAGCGACTGCTACAGTTGAAGATGCGCACATGTTTTTGTTTGTGATTGATGGGGCCATGGTTCAGCTTTTAGGAGCGAATAGTACTGATGAAAGAGAGGTATTGCTCGACTATTTTTTAAGTCGGGTTTGAGGGGAGGAAGGCCCGACGAGAGTTGGGCTTTAGTTAAATTAAAAAGAAATCTTATAAGTTTTAAATAGCAAACAGATTAAAGATAAATCTTTTCGCCATACGGGAGGTTATTATTCAATTCATTAAATTTAAATAGCTGTAATGTATTATTAGTTGAGCATAAAGGTTAGAAAAACTATTTTAATTAAGGTTAGACATGAATAACTTCAAAATTCTTTTCATTACTTTAGGACTAATGTTTTCAATGAATTTATTTGCTAATCCAACGTTCTCAGATGATCTATTAAAAAGGGCAACAAGTGGTGATACATCAGCCCAACTAGAATTAGCAGATGTTTATATATATGGATGGGGTATCGAAGAAAATGAAACTCAAGCGGAATTCTGGGCAACTAAATCAGCCGAAAGCGGTAATGTAAAAGCAATGCAATGGCTAGGCGAGGGTTATGCTACGTATGCTGGACTTGTTGGAGATATGGATCCAGCTGATGCAGATGAACACTACAAAAAAGCTTTTAAATGGTTTTCGAAAGGAACTCAACTAAATGATGCAGATTGTATGGTTGGTTTGGCCAACTTGTATAGTAGCGGTGACGGAGTTGAGCAAGACACTCATAAAGCACTAGAGCTACGTAAAAAGGCTGCTGCTCTTGGTAATAAAGAGGCTATGAGAGATATTGCCTTTATGTATGAATATGGATTGGGTGTAGAGAAAAATTTAGAGACTGCAAAATTTTGGAGTGAAAAAGGAAAGATTTAATAGTTTTATATTTTATATCGAGTCCCATTTAAAAAGAGAAAAGCATCTATGAAATTAAGTGGATTGAATCATCTAACTATTTCTGTAGAGAATGTTGATCGTAGTTTTAGTTTTTATAAGGATGTTCTAGGTTTTATTCCCAGAGCCAAGTGGAATAAAGGTGCTTATTTGAGACTTGGAGAGTTATGGCTTTGTCTGTCACTTGATGAGGTTAGTATAAGTTCAGACTATACACATTACTGTTTCAGTATTAGTGAAGATCATATAGATGAATTCCGCCAGAAAATTAAACTAATGAATATCCATGAGTGGAAAAATAATCAAAGCGAAGGAGAGTCTATATACTTTCTAGACCCCGATGGTCATAAGTTGGAGGTTCATGTAGGTAATCTATCTACTCGTTTAGAGAGCTGCAAAAAAAATCCCTATGAAGGAATGGTTTTTTTTGATGAATAGTTATTAAAGTACTTTGAGCCACTAAAATTTATAATTTTATTCGATAGTTTTGAGCTAATTCATGAGCTAAATTTAGAATATATTTTTCAGGATTTCTTTTAATAATTTCATCAAAAAAATTAGGGCTATTTTTTAGAATTTTGGGTATTTGTGCTGTGTCAGACTGACGTTGTAGAGCTAATAAAATTGTTAGTAATTCATATGTAT
>NZ_JABVBF010000187.1 GCF_013344765.1 Acinetobacter lactucae | reverse complement strand
TTCGCATAATGTGGTGCACAGATTATGTTACTAAGCCCCAGTGAGAAGATTACACAGTCTCACGGGGCTTTTTAACATCAATCTGCATTATGCGAACTAAGGGCAGTGTCGTGGCGAAGCCGATGGCGAGGGCTCGCAGTCCATCGGCGTGACACGATGCTAAATAGAGTTGGGGAAGGGCATCCGGATGCAAAAAAAGTCCACCTTCTCTAGTGTGGACTTAACTCCGGAAAAACGGACTTATTCGTCTTTACCTAATACTTCAGTTCTATATTTTAATACTTCTTCTGCCTTCAGATTTTTCAAGTGATATTTTATAAGTGCATGAATTACATCACTTTCAGCCATTAACGATTTTTTTTGTACGACGAATTTCATTAACGTCTCTTTTACGTCTTCAACTTCTTCACTACGGATTTTGTAGACTTTGCTCATTTGTTAACGCCTTGTAACTAAATAACTAGGTAACTTTTTATGATATTAACCTGTTTTACAGGTTGACAAGTTACTTAGTAATTTTGTTTAATCTGTTAAACCCAGTTACTAGGTAACTTTTTGCATGTTAGACAAGATCGTAATGCATATTCCTGTTGATGCTTCGCTAGTTGATATTACTAGCGATGGTCAACATTGCATTTTTGGTTTTGACATGCTTGATCTAGGCCTAAAGAAAGTAGGGGCTTGGAGCGTTTATAAAAATGATGAAGGCGAGGTTAGACCTATCGCTTTGAATCATGCTTATGAGAAATTGCCAACTTCCTACACAAGCATGGCTTTTAAGTTCTTTCATGAAGGGCGTTATTACCCACATGTTGAGCTAAAGGCCAGTCCTGCAAAGATTTTGCAGGGCCATAATGTTTACGGCACTGACTGGATTGAAGAAGGTGCAATGGAAATGCTTGGCTATTTAGCTGAGTCTCATCCGACACTTTATTCAATGTTAGCAATCTCCGAAACTGAAGTTTTGCAGCTTGATGCCACATATTCGGCACGTTTACGTGATGATAATCAAGTTGCTCAAGCACTTGATTTTATGCGCAATATGTCTTCTAGACATATTCGTAAATCACAAAAACAAATCGTTTATAAAAATACTGTTTATTTCGGTTCTGAACGTGGAAAGCGTTTTGCCCGTAAAGTGTATGGCAAAGCCTGTGAATTTCAGAATCAACTTGAAGAGCAAACTAAGCTTGCTAAGGCAAATGATAAATGCGCTCAACGAGTTGTAAAGGTTATGTCTGATCCAGAACTTCAAGCATGGACGAAAGGTCTTTTACGCTTTGAAACTGGTATCAAACGTTATGTTTTAAAAGAACTCGGTATTCCGACTAATTTATTTCAGCTAATCCGCTATCAACGTGAAAATCCAACTTTTTTAAAAGACCTATGGGTCAAAGCTAACTCTGAACTTTTCAAAGCCCTTGAGGGTACTGCAATGAAAACGACTGATCACGAATCTATTTTTAAAAATTTATGCAATGTCTTTGGAACTGTAACTCCATCAGGCCGTAAGAGTATTACGAAAGCTCGTAATCTGTTCAATTTCTATTGTGCGCTTGAGACTCATGGTACTGATGCAATGAAGCTTCAGTATGGTAAATCACAGTTCTTTGCCCAAATGGCTGATTTAATTTCGGCAGGTTATTCAAAGGCATTTCTTCAAAACCTTCATGTTGAAACTAAAAACAACGTCATTCCGTTTATCAAACTCGTTGAAATTAACTTTGAAAACCAAGTACCTGACAACTTTAAAGAACCAGTTTCTACGTTTAATCAACGCTTACTTAAAATCGCATAGGTGAAAAATCATGTCTCAAATTATCTTTAAAGCAAAGCTTATCAATGTTGATCAGACTACAAATGAGAAAGGCTTAAACATGCGTTTAATCTTTGAATCTCAACGTTATGACAAAGGTCTTGATCAGTGGGTTCCATGTTCACAGAACGTTAAAGTCGTTGAAGATCATCACCACATGAAAGATTTCTATATGTCTTATAAAGGTCGTGAAATTTATTTACCAATCGAAATGACAGCGATGGACCGCAACATTTTTTATAAAACAACTGGTGATGGTAAACCGTTGCAGGTTGAAGAAAAGAAAGCGACTGAGCTAAAAGCTTAATGTTATCAAATGCTTACTTATACGGCATGCCGTATAATGTATAATATGTTAAAAATCAACAACTTACGTGTATTTTAATATGACACAGTACGTTTATAAATGCAAGAAGTGCGGTAAAGAGTTCACAAAACACTCAAGTTACTGCATTCACTTTTACAAGTGTAAATAACAGATACCACTGGCTTTGGGGGCGTGAATTTAAAGCGCAAGCCAGTGGCTCTAATTGGGGATTTTAAGAAATGGATATGGTCTGTAAGCAATTATCGTCAGCCGATGCTAATGGGGTGCAGACCTGTCTTGAATGGGGTCAAGCTGACCTTTATTTACCGCCAATGAGCTACGCCGAAGCAACATCAATTGGGGGCGCTTTTTGGTTATGTCTCGCAGTCGTATGGAGCCTAAAAGTCATACGAGTGCAAATTTTTGAAAAGTAAGGAGTTCATTATGAACACTAAAAAACAAGTAATGTTTCAACGTTTAAAACAAATTGCTGTAGTTACAACTGCTGTGGGGGCTGCTGCTGCTTCAAATGCTGCTGTTGATGTAACTCCAATTACTGGGGAGTTGTCTGGGGCTCAAGTAGCGGGTGCTACTGTTGCTGCTGCTGCAATCTTGATCCCGTTAGGTATCAAAGTATTTAAATATATTCGCTCTGCATTTTAATTCAGATTGAATACATGTGAGCTATCGCTTCTGCTTTAGCTCACTTTCTTTTTAGGGGTGAGTCATGGGTGATATTGGGGCGTACATATGGCTATTAATGATGATTTATATTGGTATAAAAATGTTTTAAAAAGAACAATTTCAACAACAATCCGCTTTTACTTATCTATCTCAATTATCCTTTCACCAATAATTCTAATGACAGAAGCCAATGCAACCGATAAAGGTGATTGGTGGTTGCAACGTGAAGTTAAGCTACAACAAAACCGTGAAGATTACGCCAGACGTGTGTATGGACGTTCTGCAAAGTCTTTCACTGAAACTGATCCTGTCACTGCTAAAAGCAAAACCGTTACTAAAATTGCAATTGCTGAAGCAACACCTACAGCTAGTCGAGTGGGTTCTACAATGCTGCAACGTGTCGCGTTTTATGCAAAGAATCCAGGTGTACAAATGATTGGGGTTTATGCAGTAACACAACTAATTGAGGGTATCGGTTGGGTTATGGATGAGGGTTCTAAATCATATGTGAAATATAAGCCTACTAATCAATCATGTCAGACTCTAGTTTATGCTATGAATGGCGGTATAAATAATACATCTGCTTGTACTGTCCGTGATTCTTGTTTACTTGAAGTTGAGTATTTAAAAAAACAATTTCCTGCACGTAAATATGCTTTTAAATCTTCTACTGAGAATCCTAGAGATTGTACTTTTACTTGGGTTGACGGTACAGGTGCTACACAAACAGGAAGTACTTCATTTACTCCTTATACAAATCCAAATTATGACCCAAATGCACAAAAGGAAAAGATTCCTTTAACCCCTGTGTTATTAGGTGCTGCAATGATGGGTGAAGGTTATAACGATCCAGTTGATCCAACTAGATACAATCCGATGGCAAATACTGGTCAGATGGATCAGTCAGTTGCTAATGCTTACGAACATGACCCTACAGGTGTGGGTGATGATCTAGCACTGGAAATGGATGACAAAATTAAAAATGCTCCTTTGACACCAGATGGACAGCCTGCACCTTTTGGAGATCCTCGTTATAAAACGGCCCCTACAACTGATAATCCCAATATGAATGATCGTGCTTGGCAAGATGACGGTGCAAAAGCAGACGGTAAAGCAGAACCAATAAAAGACGCTGATGGGAATCCTACTGGCGGCCAATCAATATCTCTTGAATTTCCTGTATTTTGTGAATGGGCCTTTACTGTCTGTAATTGGTATGACGATTGGCAAACTACAGATAAATGGTTGAAGGAAGACCCAGAACAAAAAGACCCTGAAAAGGTTGAATTTGATGATGATGCATCTGCGGGTAAAGTAACGCTTACAGGTTCGGATGTTTGCCCTCAAGATTCTGTTCAATTCACCGTGATGGGTCAGCTCTATACCATTGAATTACCTTATCAGCCTGTTTGTGATGCGCTTACTTTTTTTAAGCCTGCTGTACTTGCTGTAGGGGCGATTACTTCAGCATTTATTGTTGCGGGTATTAATGTTAAGGGAGAAGAATAACTATGAGTTTAGCTAATCTTCTCTCTAAAGTATCAGAAACTATTCTCTCTAGTGCCGTTTCAAAATTATTAAAAGGTGCTGGGCTTTCACTATTTACTTATGGAGCTACACAAGGAGCATTTTCCTTAGCTGTAAGCACTATTCATAGTTATTGGGGCGCGTTGGGCAACGTACTGTATGTTGTTGGTCTTAGTGGATTTGATCAGGCTATTAGTATGATTTTATCTGCAATTGCCTTACGTGTTGCCTTAACAAGTATGCAAGTTGGGGTACGCAAAAGTGATTAATTTAGTATGTGGACAACCACGAAATGGCAAATCTCAATTTATGGTTAAAACCATATTAGATATGCTTGAACAAAATAAAAAATTAGAAGAACAAGGTAAGCCAATACGTCAGATTTATTGTGATATTGATGGCTTGAGAATACCTGAAATCGAACCTGCTCCAGACGATTGGCGTGAAACTCCAGATGGTTCAATTATTATTTATGATGAAGTACATATGCGAAAAGCATACGAGTACAAAGGTAACCAATATTCACAAGATCAGATGATTAAGGATCTAACTATTCATGGTCATTTCAACAAAGATATATGGTTAATTACACAGGATCCTGCGCGAATTGAGAAAGGCATCCATAAGCTTATTGATAAGATGTACTTCATAAAAAGACCTAGTTCTAAACCTTCTTATACTAATGTTTTTGTGTTTGATAAGTGGTTATCTAGTCCTGAACCTGCGGCAAATCGAAATGCTAAAAATAAGAAGTACTTTGATCACTATCGCTTTCATTTTAAAGATGAATACCAAAATCTTTATCATTCTGCGTCTGATCATTCTAGTATTAAGTTTAAGTTACCAAAACAGATATTTATCTACATTACAATCATTCTAGGAATTGTGGGTTTTGTTGTGTTTGGCTTAATGAATACTAAATCTTTTAATCCCCAAAGATTTGAGGAAAAACAAAATGCAGCAGATACCAAAAAAGATAGTAAAACGACTGGTCAAACGGCTAATCAAAAAACTGACGAACAGAATTTATTATTAGATCAGCAATGTTCTAAACAGTACGGTTTAACCATTGAGCAATGCGCCGATCTACGCGACCCAACTAAAAGAAATGCTGAGCTACTCGCTAAAGAGAAGAACGACATGCAAAGTATTGTCCTTCAGTACAATCCCAATAAGCCGTATGATGTTGATGTAAGTCAGATTCAATATGAGGTTACGGCAAAGCCGGTTTTTAGTGGCTGTATTAAAAAGAATGGTCGTTATGTGGCTTATACGCAACAAGGTACGATTTTGCATGATGTCAGTAGTTCAGACTGTAAGAAGCTTATAGATCAAGGCGATAGACCGTTCAATTACTTCAAGCAAGAACAACGGCAAATTGCTACACAGCAACCGTTAGCACAGCCTCTTAAAACGGATGAAAAAGAGCAAAACCCGATTACAGCTGTTATCTGAAAATCTAAATTTCTTTTCTTTGATTACTAAAGACCGTCTATATGTTCTACCGTAGCTGTAACAATAAAAAGTCGTTCAGGGGAATTGCGAGTCCCCGAAGCTGTGCGCAGGGGTCGCAAGGCGTAGTCTACGGCTTTTTACGTGATAATATATCGACTTACACTCAATGCCAGTATTGCGGAAGAACATTACAATTTGGGCAATTGGTGAAGCATTTACGCTTGTTTCATGGTTATGGAACAAAAGATTTTATAATTGATTTTTAATGGGGTTAGTAAGATATGACAGCTTGGCAAATTTTTGGGATTATAGTTCTTAGCATATTTTTTGTAGTTATGAGCTATTACTATACTTGGTCTGCTCTACGAGGCGATGACCCAATTGATAAAAATGAAGTCAAATAATTAAGCTCTGAGAGTTCGCATAATGTGGTGCACAGATTATGTTACTAAGCCCCAGTGAGAAGATTACACAGTCTCACGGGGCTTTTTAACATCAATCTGCATTATGCGAACTAAGGGCAGTGTCGTGGCGAAGCCGATGGC
>NZ_JABVBF010000186.1 GCF_013344765.1 Acinetobacter lactucae | reverse complement strand
CCAATGCAGAGGCAGCACTGAAAGATGTTATTGCAGATAATCAAACACTTGCCGTAGGCGGTTTTGGTTTATGTGGAATTCCAGAAAAACTGATTGTTGCAGTTAAGCAAAGCGGTGTGGCTGGTCTAACTTGTATTTCAAATAATGCAGGTGTAGATGATTTTGGTTTAGGTATTTTGCTTCAAACCAAACAGATCAAAAAAATGATTTCTTCTTATGTTGGTGAAAACAAAGAGTTTGAGCGCCAATATTTAAATGGTGAACTTGATGTCGAACTTACGCCACAAGGCACTTTAGCTGAAAAGTTACGAGCTGGCGGTGCAGGAATTCCTGCGTTTTATACTCAGACTGGCGTTGGTACACTCATTGCCGAAGGTAAAGAAGAACGTACCTTTAATGGTAAAAACTACATTTTAGAAGAATCTTTAACAGCAGATGTTGCTCTTGTTAAGGCCTATAAAGCAGATAAAGCGGGTAATTTAGTATTCCGTAAAACTGCTCAAAATTTTAACCCTGAATGTGCTATGGCTGGAAAAATTACGATCGCAGAAGTTGAACAGGTTGTTGAAATTGGTGAATTAGATCCGGATGAGATCCATTTAGCGGGTATTTATGTAAACCGCATTGTACTGAATGCGTCACCTGAAAAACGTATTGAGCATAAAACTTTAAGCACGGAGGCAGTATAAAATGGCTTGGTCACGCAATGAAATGGCACAACGTGCTGCACAAGAACTTGAAGACGGTTTTTATGTCAATTTGGGTATTGGCTTACCTACCCTAGTTGCCAATTATATTCCTGAAAATATTAATGTTTGGCTACAATCTGAAAATGGCCTATTAGGTATTGGAGAGTTTCCAACCGAAGAAACTGTCGATGCCGATTTAATTAATGCTGGTAAACAAACGGTTACTGCACGCCCTGGCGCTGCCTTTTTCTCAAGCTCAGAATCTTTTGCCATGATCCGTGGTGGCCATGTCAACATTGCAATTTTAGGTGCAATGGAAGTTTCTGAAAATGGTGACTTGGCTAACTGGATGATTCCAGGCAAGAAAGTCAAAGGTATGGGCGGCGCAATGGACTTGGTTGCTGGTGTCCAAAAAGTTGTAGTGCTTATGGAACACTGTGCAAAAGACGGTACCCCAAAAATCGTGAAAAATTGTAGCTTACCTTTAACAGGTAAAGGCGTGGTTCATCGCGTCATTACTGACTTAGGTGTAATGGACATTACTCCACAAGGCGTAGAGCTTATTGAACTTGCTAAAGATGTCACACTTGAACAGATTCAAACTGCTACAGGTGTTGAGTTTTATAAAACTTTAGTTGCGTAAATTTTAATTTTTAGTAAGCCAAATAAGACTTAAGTTACAAAGTGAGCTTAAGTCTTAGCCCTTTTAAGCACCGGATGTGCTGTCTATAAATAAGAATGAGAAGGATTTTTTCAGCTATGGAAAAACAGCAAGGAATTTTTGAAAGATTTGCTCTTCGGATTAGTGACTGGTCTGAAAAATGGTTTCCTGATTCATATATTTTTGCATTGCTTGGCGTCATTATTGTGTCAATTGCTGCTTTGGGTATTGGTGCTCCAATTCACGATGTCGCGACTTCATTCGGTAACGGTTTCTGGAGTCTTATTCCCTTTACCCTGCAAATGACTATGCTCATTATTGTGGGTTATGTCGTTTCTGTATCTAAGCCTGTAAAGTTCCTCATTCAAAAAATGGCTCGTATTCCCAATTCTGGACGTGGTGCTATTGTTTTGGTGGCAACTGTTAGCTTATTAATTTCACTCGTCAATTGGGCAGTAAGCACGATTCTTACAGCACTTTTAGTGATTGCATTAGCAAAACGTAAAGAGCTGAACATGGATTACCGTGCTGCTGCAGCGGCGGCAATTATTGGTATGGGAGCAACATGGGCACTTGGAATCAGCTCTTCGGCAGCACAGCTTCAAGCGAATAAAACTAGTTTACCTGAGTCAATTTACAACTTGACTGGTGTTATTCCATTTACCGAAACGATTTTCCTTTGGCAATCAATTGCGATGACCTTTATTTTGGTGATTGTTTCAATCGCAATCGCGTATTGGTCAGCTCCAAAAGGTAATAATGTTAAAACGATTGATAGTTTTGATGTGCAGTTTGAAGAAGACAAACCACATGATGAAAAATCGACACGCCCGGGCGACTGGTTAGAAAACTCACCTATCTTAACGATTATTGTGGTGGCTTTAGGCCTAATCTGGATGTTTTTTGAGTTTTCAAAAAGCAATCCAATTATCGCTATTTCAAGCTTAAACACATACAACTTTGTGTTCTTAATGCTAGGGCTAGCGTTGCATGGAACACCACGAAACTTCTTAAATGCTGTTTCAAAAGCAGTTCCAGCGGTATCAGGAATCTTAATTCAGTTTCCACTTTACGGAAGCATCGCTTTTATTATGACGCAAGCTTTAAACAGCCAGGATTTATCGCTGTCGCATTATATCGCCGAGTTTTTCGTTTCAATCGCTTCAAAAGAAACCTTTGCGATTGTGATGGGAATATACTCTGCCATTCTTGGGTTCTTTGTGCCGTCTGGCGGTGGAAAATGGATTATTGAAGCCCCATATGTCATGCAAGCAGCAAATGATTTGAAAGTTCATTTAGGCTGGTCTGTACAGATTTATAATGCAGCCGAAGCTTTACCGAACTTGATCAATCCATTCTTTATGCTTCCAATGTTAGGCATTCTAAAACTAAAAGCAAAAGATGTGATTGGTTTTACAGTCACTCAGCTCGTTGTGCATTTCCCGTTAGTTTTATTTTTATTATGGTTCTTTGGAAGAACACTTAGCTACACTCCACCTACTTTTTAATTTACTGGCGCCTTTAGTTTCGGCTAAAGGCAAATTTAGCAAATACATCAATAAGAGATATTAAGATGAGTTCAATTGTTATAGTTTCAGGTAGCCGTACTGCAATGGGCGGTTTTCAAGGCAGCCTATCGGCTTTAACTGCACCAGAACTTGGCGCTGCTGTTATCCGTGAATCGATCCAACGTGCAGGTGTTTCCCCTGAACAAGTAGATGAAGTTATTTTTGGTTGCGTATTAAGTGCGGGTATTGGCCAAGGTCCTGCTCGTCAGGCGATGCGTAAAGCTGGTGTACCCGATCATGTCGGCGCGGTCACCATTAATAAATTATGTGGCTCTGCAATGAAAGCGGTGTTAATGGCATCAGATACTCTAAAAGCAGGCAGTGCCAATATTATTGTAGCTGGCGGTATGGAATCTATGACCAATGCACCTTATATTTTACCTAAAGCTCGCGGTGGTTACCGTATGGGTCATGGTGAAATTAAGGACCATATGTTTTTAGATGGTCTTGAAGATGCTGAAACAGGCCGCTTAATGGGTTCGTTTGCTCAAGACATGGCAAACACTAAAGGCTTTACCCGTGAGCAAATGGATAACTTTGCAATTTCTTCACTTAAAAAAGCGCAAACTGCGATTACTGAAGGTTATTTCAAAGAAGAAATTGTTCCTGTTGAAGTAAAAACACGTAAAGGTGTCGAAGTTATCGATCAAGATGAACAGCCATTGAAAGCCAATCTTGAGAAGATCCCAACATTACGCCCAGCTTTTAGTAAAGACGGAACAATTACAGCTGCTAACTCAAGCTCCATTTCTGATGGTGCTGCTGCATTAGTACTTACCACAGAAGAATATGCTCAAAGCCATAGCTTAAATACTTTAGCGAAAATTGTTGCAACTTCTACTCACTCACAACATCCAAGCGAATTTACAATTGCTCCGATTAGTGCAATTCAAAAAGTACTTGAGCGCGCTGGCTGGTCTGTTGATGAAGTAGATGCTTGGGAAATTAATGAAGCTTTTGCAATGGTCGCAATGGCACCAATTCATGAACTCGGCATTGATGAGGCAAAAGTAAACGTCCATGGTGGTGCTTGTGCTTTAGGCCATCCAATTGGCGCAACTGGTTCAAGAATTATTCTTTCTCTTATCTATGCTTTAAAACGCCTTGGTAAGAAGAAAGGTGTTGCTGCATTATGTATTGGTGGTGGTGAAGCTACAGCTGTTGCAATTGAAATCTAAAAATTAAAGTGCACGGAAGATGTAAGTATTTTTCTTACATCTTCTTTTTTTAGACTTTAAAAAGTTCGTAACAGGTTTGACGGAACCACTTATGGCTACTTTTATGATGGCAAGACATATGCCAATGTTGTTTAACATCATAAGTTGGAAAGTCTAGAGGTGCTGGTAAAATCTGTAAATTTTCTCTCACCAATAAGACTTGGCTTAAATAATACGGCACTGTTGCGATCGCATCTGTTTCTTGAACCACTAAACCCACCCCTAGGTAACTTGGTAATCGAATCAAAATATTTCGATCCAATCCTTTGTTCTGTAATTCATTTTTAATATGGTAGTGCCCGATTCCCGCATCAATATCGATATGATACTCGCGCATATAATCATCTAAAGTAAAATTATTTGGGTCTAAACGAGGATGGCTCTTAGAGCTAATCACCACATAATGTTGTTTAAAAAACTTTTGTTGATAAAAGCCTTCTTCTAACTGCGGTAAAAAGCCAATTGCAAGATCAATCTCACCATTTGCCATTTGATAGCTGGTTTCTGGTGTAATCGGCCTAATATTCAAGCGAATTAAAGGCGCTTTCTCTTTTAAATAGTTGGTTAGTTGCGGTAATAAAACCAGATGAGAGACATCTGTCATGGCAATTGTAAAAAGCTGATCTGAAGTTAGCGGATCAAAGTTCACACTAAAGTTATTAATGCTTTCAACTTTATCAATCACTTCACTAATGAGTGGAAAAATTTCTTTTGCTAATTCAGTTGGAATCATCTCATTCCCAACACGAATAAAAAGTGGATCATTAAAATGCTGACGGATTTTGTTCAGTCCATTACTAACGCTCGGTTGTGTAAGGCCAATCGCATCAGCAGCCATTGAAACACTTTTAAACCGATAAATATGATAAAAAATATTTAGTAATCTACTATCTAGATCAAACAAAATTGTCTCCGTCTGGATCAAATAATCCATTCAAAAGGAATAAAATCAGGCACTGCATATATAAAAATGCTCACTAGATTTCTGAATTATTGATATATGGTCTAAATTAACAAAGAATCTAGACCATGAGCAATGCTTTATAAAGCCTTTCATCACAAAGACAAAGGTATGAGCTCTTTAATTGATTACTTTGTATGTAAATGTGTTGAATACATCACATATCATTATAAATTTTAATCATGCTGAGTTTGGAAGCCCTTCCAAATTTGCTGAACTGATTTGTTATCACTCAGATTATTTTTAAAAATATAAATATCTTGGGGAAGACAATATTCATGATGATCTAACATGACCAATTTTCCGGTAGCGAGATCTTCCTCTACATTAATTTTTGGAATCCATGCCACACCTAAACCTTGTAAGACGAGCTCTTTCAAGTTGGTGGCGTTGTCAGTCTCGTATAAGGTTTTATAGTTCAGTTTACCTTCAATCAGTTGATCGACCAATTTTCGCAAATAAGCATGTTTACTATAAGCAAGTAATGAAAAGTTACTCTGGATTGTATGCTTAGGCGTATGGTCGGCCTCTGTCGCTGACACAGGCACAATCTCTGTTTCAGCAATTTTGATACCACTTAAAATATCATCACCCACCCGATTAATATTAGATCGATCTGCGTAACAAATCATAAAGTCACAGGCGCCTTCTTTTAGAAGAGATAAACCTTCGCCACTATTCGTTGCGACAATTTCGATTTTTAAATCACGCATAAATGTTGGGAATTTTTTTAAAAAAGTTGTCAAAAAACCGGATGCTAATGAGTGAACAACACAGAAACGAATCGTCGATTCGGTTTCATTTTTGATATTTTTAATCAGCTTGGCAGTTTCTTCTACCTGCTTCTCAATATTTTTAGACATCACTAGCATAATTCTCCCGATGTCGGTAAATTCAATATTATTTTTATTATTTCGAATAATAACTTCAGCTCCAATCATCTCTTCTATTTGCTGAATTCTACGTGTAAACGCGGATTGACTAATAAATCGTTTTTCCGCTGCTTTTGAAATTGAACGCTCACGCTCTAGGGTCAAAAGGTCTTCTACCCAACGTACTTCTAAGTTCATTTTATGCATTCCCTTTTTATATGTATGTCCTTAATTTGTCTGGTTGGGAAGCTGAATAAATAGCTGAATTGATGAATAAAAACTATAAAACATGGGAGTACCTGCAAAAATGCGATGGAGGATTGGCAAAGCCAAACAGTAAAACTAAGTATTGAATAATTCTGACATAGAAAAGAGTGTAAGAGAATAAAAGACTTTGATTTAACTCACCAACTCATAC
>NZ_JABVBF010000185.1 GCF_013344765.1 Acinetobacter lactucae | reverse complement strand
AACTAATGGTGAGCATTTCTGTAGTTTTTCTCATCTTAACGATAGGATGTGAGATGAAAACGACAAGCACACAACAATCGGCAAATGAACGATCCATGACTATTGTGGGTACACCTGTTCATGAAAAAGATTATAAGATTTCTGATTTACAAACCAATAATCATGAGCTATCCAACTATTAAATTATTTCTAGGTTGCATCACTTACTTCATTTTAAATGGGGTAAGTGCATGTGAGCCTGCGTCTTTAGATTGGAAACTTTTTCAGGAAAAATATGATCTAAATCATGATGGCATCTATAGCTTAAAAGAATTTCAAAGGGTACAAGACTTCTATCCATATAATTGGCCTACGGATAAGCGTTTTCTAGGCGAAAATAAGCAAACGAAGCTATTCAATTATTTAGATGAAAATAAGAATGGTTATTTAACAAATGAAGAGCTAGGTAATGTTCATGTTTTATTTAAAAATCCTTGTGAAGGATGGCCATGGTCATAATTTGATATGGCTAGTTTAAAACCATTGAAGATTCTTAAATATAAAAAAACTCCCAATTTAGGGAGCTTTTTTATGAACCTAGATTAAGAAACTTTATCGCCTGGTTTCGCACCGCTATCCGGTGAAATAATGAAAATACCTTCACCATTTCCGGCAGCAAGTACCATGCCGTTTGAAATACCAAAACGCATTTTACGTGGTGCAAGGTTAGCAACCATAACGACCAATTTACCTTTTAGATCTTCTGGCGCGTATTGGCTACGGATACCACTGAAAACATTACGTGGTTCAGCTTCACCAACGTCTAAAGTAAGCTGAAGTAATTTATCTGAACCTTCAACTGTATCTGCTTCAACAACCTGAGCAACACGTAAGTCAACTTTTAAGAAATCTTCAATACCGATAATTTCAGCTTCACCAACTGCTGGAGTAGGCACTGCTTTTTTCTCAGCTGCTTTGTCTTTTTTTGCTGCGGCTTTTGTTGCTTGTGGAGCGGGAGTACCCAAAGATTCTTTAGAAGCATCAACCATGGCTGCAACAGCTTTTGGATCAACACGCTGCATGAGAGGTTGGAACTGTGCAATCTCATGACTTACAAGGATTTGTTTACGTGACTCAAAATTAAAGCTGTCAAGTTTTAGGAAATCTTGAACTTGTGCAGCCAAAGTCGGTAAAACAGGCGCCAAGTACACAGCTAATTGACGAAATAAGTTGATACCAACCGAACATACATCAAGAACTTGTTGTTCTTGACCTTCTTGTTTCGCAAGTGCCCAAGGCTTTTTCTCATCAATATATTGGTTTGCACGGTCAGCTAGCGCCATAATTTCACGAATAGCCGTAGAAAATTCACGTGCTTCATATGCAGCAGCAATTGAATCACCTGCATCAATAAAACTTTGTACCAAGTCAGATTCTGCACAGTCAGCAGATAAAGTATTGTTAAAGTTGCTGTTGATAAATTTCGCACAGCGGCTAGCAATGTTAACGACTTTACCGACTAAGTCTGAATTTACTTTTTGAACAAAATCATCAAGGTTCAAGTCAGAGTCTTCAACTTTATCTGATAGTTTAGACGCAAAGTAGTAGCGTAAATATTCTGGGTTTAAATGCTGTAAATAAGTCTCAGCCTTGATAAAAGTACCGCGTGACTTAGACATCTTTTGTCCATTTACAGTCAAGAAACCATTTACAAATAAGCCAGTTGGGGTGCGATAGTTCGCGCCTTCAAGCATTGCAGGCCAGAATAAAGCATGGAAATAAACAATGTCTTTACCAATGAAATGGTAAACATCGTTTTGACTGTCTTTTTTCCAGAAATCATCAAAGTTTAAATCTGGACGTTTCGCTTTGATGTAATTTTCAAAACTAGACATATAACCGATTGGTGCATCAACCCAAACATAGAAATATTTATTTGGGGCATCTGGAATTTCAAAACCAAAATATGGCGCGTCACGAGAAATATCCCAATCTGCTAAACCTGCTTCAAACCATTCATCAAGTTTGTTTGCAATTGAAACAGGTAAGCGACCTTCATCACGGGTCCATTTCTGTAAATACTCAGCAAAGTTCGGTAGTTTAAAGAAATAGTGATCTGATGATTTTTCAACTGGTGTTGCACCACTTAAAGTAGAACGCGGATTAAGTAACTCAGTTGCATTATAAGTCGTACCGCACACTTCACATGAGTCGCCGTATTGATCTTCTGACTTACATTTTGGGCATGTACCTTTGATGAAACGGTCGGATAAGAACATCCCTTTTTCTGGGTCAAATAATTGAGTTACAGGACGAACTGCAATATTTCCAGCTTCACGGTTTTTAATATAGATATCTGTTGAGCGTGCTTTGTTCGCATCGCTATGTGTAGAATCGTAATGATCGAAATGTACGCCAAAACCATCAAAATCACGAATATGTTCTTTTTGAACATTCGCAATTTGTTCTTCTGGGCTAATACCATTTGCTTCGGCACGTAGCATAATTGCTGTACCGTGAGCATCATCCGCACATACATAAGTCACATCATGACCCATTGCTCGCATGGCACGAACCCAGATATCTGCCTGGATGTAACCGAGTAAATGACCCATATGAATTGGACCATTAGCATAAGGGAGGGCATTAGTGACTAAAATTTTACGCACGGATTTCATTCTCTCATTCGTATTTATAAGGTGGAAGATTTTAACTGATGCAGGGAGATAAGCAAAGATTAATAATCTTGGGCTTGGTGTAAGAGGATTCTATGAAAATGAATTTTAGTCATTGATAGTTTCTCTTTAGAACAGATAAACAAATCAAAAAATATTTGAATCATCCTGTATTGTCTTTGTTTCAAATTGCAGTTACGGTCAGAAAATAAGCCATAAAGATGTATAACTAATAACTTATTCAGGTAATTTTTTAATTAGCTATGAGGATAACAACGATGACTACTGAAAATAAATTAGATGAATTAAAGGCAAAAGCGGCTGATGCAAAAGTACAAGGCGAAAAAGCTTTGGATGATTTAAAGGAAAATGTAAAAGAGAAGCAAGCTGCTGGTAAAGAAGCAGTGGAAGATAAAGTAGACCAATTGAAGGCAAAAGCAGCCGATGCAAAAGCACAGGGCGAAAAAGCTTTGGATGATTTAAAGGAAAATGTGAAAGAGAAACAAGCGTCTGGTAAAGAGGCTCTCGAAGATAAAGCAACTGATTTAAAAGGCAAACTTGAGGATGCTCAGCATAGTCTACAAGATAAGTTTGATCATTTACGTACAGAAGCAGCCCATAAATTTGATGATGCGAAAGCCAAAGCTGCGGAATTAAAGGAAGAGGCTGCTACAAAATTGGATGAGTTGAAAACACAAGCAACCGCAAAACTTGATGAGTTAAAGAAAACTGCAACCGATAAACTCAATAAATTGAAAAACCATGATTCTGCTGAATAAGCTGATTTAAACTAAAATCTGCACTCCTTACCTAAAAGATGAGATTGTAAGTGAGTAATTATTCATCCCAAGGTGAGCGAGTGCGGACCAATACTGTTACACTATCTCCATTAAGCTGTAATGATCTGTTTTTGGAGTAAACAATATGTCTTGGCTTTCTTCACTAAAGTCTGTTTTTTCACCCGCACAAGAAGTGAAAGAAGATGAAATCCAAACCATACTCCAAAATTATTTATTACCGCATTCAAAAGATGCTTTAAAAGAGCGCATTAGTCAGCTTCAAGTTCAAGGTCGTGTATTACAACTTACTATTAATACATTTCCTGATGAAAAAGAGCATTTGCAGCAAATCCATGATGATTTAGCGAGTGCATTAGAAAAGTGCGGTATTGAAGAACTTAATTTGCATGTGGTTCAACAAAAGCGCCCTACGCTAGAAAGTTCAAATTTACCTCCTGTGATGGATGCTTCACCTAAATCGGAACCAGATCCAAATAACCCACCGATTCAAAAAACCGCTCCGCAACAAAGAGATGTTCCACTCCACCCTCGCATTAAGAATGTTATTTTAGTTTCATCTGGTAAAGGTGGTGTTGGTAAATCGACAACTACAGTCAATTTAGCACTTGCCTTGCAAAAAATGGGACTTAAGGTTGGGGTATTAGATGCTGATATTTATGGACCAAGTATTCCGACCATGCTAGGTAACGCTGGTAAAACACCTCTTATTGAAAGTGAAAATTTTGTACCTTTAGATGCTTATGGTATGGCTGTGCTTTCTATTGGACATTTAACTGGAGATCACAACACACCTGTTGCATGGCGTGGACCAAAAGCAACTGGTGCTCTAATGCAATTGTTTAATCAAACACTTTGGCCAGATTTAGATGTACTTATGATTGATATGCCACCGGGTACTGGTGATATTCAACTCACGCTTGCACAGCGTATTCCAGTGACTGGTTCAATCATTGTGACTACTCCACAAAATGTTGCTTTGCTTGATGCGACTAAAGGAATTGAGTTATTTAATAAAGTGGGTATTCCAGTATTAGGTGTCGTTGAGAACATGTCGACTCATATTTGCTCAAACTGTGGTCATGAAGAGCAAATTTTTGGTATCGGTGGTGGTGATAAGCTCTCAGAGCAATACCATATTCCATTGTTAGGCCGTTTGCCTCTTAATGCTCAAATACGGGAACATGCTGATCAGGGTAAACCTAGTGTTGTGGCAATGGATGATGCGGCTGATAGTTATATTGACATTGCCAAAGCAGTCTGGCAACAGATTGAAAAAATCCCTCAACGCACACGTGATGACAAGCGTATTTTCTAATTGTTTAAAACCCGGCTTTAAGTCGGGTTTTTTATTGTCTGATTAAAATAAAAAATTAAAATACTGAATCCTAATAACAAAGCTAAACTTGAAATTGGCATGTAGATTGCTACTTTACACTTTTTTTAAACAAAGGTTAAAAAATGCAATTTAAATCTACTTTTGGCGTCATCAGTTTATGTAGCGCTTTATTTTTAGTTGGGTGTAACGATGACAATTCATCAGTTTCGCAAACACCCACCGTTCAGGAACAAAAACAGAAGTTACAGCCGATTATTATTCAGGGTGCTTTGCCAGTAGAGTCGGAAAAAATGGCTTCAAAATTAGAGAATAAGACTGTTGAAAAAGTTGGTGGATGGACCTTCTGGAAAGGAACCTATAACGGTTATCCAATGATTATTTCTAAAACCCGCATGGGTATGAGTAACTCTGCTGCAGCAACGGCTTTAGCGATTGAACGCTATAAACCAATTGCGATCATTAATCAGGGTACCTCAGGTGGACATGATCCAGATTTACACGTTTACGATATTGTTTTAGGAAAATATACAACCAATATTGGTGCATTTAGAACTCCTAAACAGCCAGTGGGTGGTGGTTCAAACTCGCTCACATGGGTTGAGGCTTTTGATGTTTTACCAACAGATGAATCTGACCCAGAACCGATTGCGATACGCAAATTTGAAGGTGACCAAGAGTTGTTAATGGCAGCACATAAAGTCCGTTATGATAAAGGTGAGGTAGTTGAAGGAACGATTGGTTCAGCAGATGTTTGGAATAATGAGCTAGATCGTATTCAATTTTTCCATCAGCGTTATGGCACTTCTGTTGAGGAAATGGAAGCAGCATCTGTTGCGCAAATCGCAAGTCAATTTAATGTTCCGTTTTTAGGCATTCGAATCTTATCTAATAATATTACCAATAATGGAGCGTATGACCCTGGTACGGGAGAGGCTTGCCAAGAGTATGTGCTTAATGTGGCTGAAGAGTATATGAAATCAAAACTGCCAAAATAATGATTTAAACTTATGCAAGAAGAGAGGAACCTTTATAAAACTTCTTCTTGCTTCTTTTGACGATGTCTAGTTTTCCAGTTTTTAATGACCATCCAGCGCCAGAAAATTTCTGTGCATATATATAAAATGACGGCAAATACAAAGGCTTCTACAACAAGACCTGTCATTAAGATTTTCGCAAGACTAAAATCAATATGTCCATGGCCGAAATGAGTAATCCAACGAGAAATCTGATGCAATACACCAAGCAGCATTTCTTTGTTGATCATATGCACATGAAAAATGTGTGCACCGAACCAAAAACCAATATATAAAATAGGAACTAGAGTAAGAGGATTACTTAGCCAAGCGAGCATCAAGCTAATTGGTAAATTTACTTCAAATAGTAAGACCGCCATCACAATAAATACGCTGTGAAAAGGGATAGGCAGTAAACCAAAAAAAGTTCCGACAAAAACAGCACGAGTAATTGATTTTCGATTGACATACCAAAGCACAGGATTAAGGGTCTTTTTACCAAAAATCCTTAGAAATTTCATATTTGAAACTTTCTCGGGGGAGGGAAGCCAAGATTGAAAAAAATGCTTTGCCATAATCATTAAGGGTAGTAAAGCGCGATGCTCTATATAAAAAAAATCAGAAACAATATATG
>NZ_JABVBF010000184.1 GCF_013344765.1 Acinetobacter lactucae | reverse complement strand
ACTTAACATTAAGTTGATTGAAAAATAATCAGTTGAAAAAAAGGTATAATATGTTTAAAAACAGTACAAAACGAATGGTTTTGAATAAAAAATAATCGGAAGTCACATAAAATTTTAATGAAAAACATACACAAAATTTTAAATTTCTGCATAATACCGACTTTTTTACGCAGGTATGATTTCTCCATACTCATGTTAGGAAAGAAATGGCTGCATGCAAAATCCCTTACAAAAGGATTTGAGTGTAGAAATGGAGAAATACACGAGGAATAAGGAGCTTTACATGAGTCTACCACTCATCAACAAGCAGTTCATGAAACAAGGATTGGCGATTACCATTGCAACCATGAAAATGAACTTAACTCACACAACTACTGAGACACAAGAAATACAACAGCTTAGTACAGATCTAAACGCATTCTTCTTTAATCAAGAGGAAAAGGGTGCAAATAGTCGCGTTATGGCGATGGCTCATTACAGTCTTTGAAATTCATATCTAGTTTAGACATTCGCTCACAAGTATATGTAAATATGCTTATTGGCTTAAATCCAGATTTTGTATAACTCTTTTAATTGATGGGAATCATTAGACGAGATTATTTAGCGGTGGTCATTTGTTAGTTTCCAAGTTTGTAGCTGAGTCGATCCATACTGTTCTTCCGAAACCGGAAATGTTCAGTAGTGCGATGATATTATTTTTTTTGAAGGTTACTTTCTCTCATGCAACCTTCAAAGGCTTAGTGTTGGGCATGATGTTGCTTAAACTTGTGACAATAATTGCTATTCAATTGACATTAAAAGTTTTTTCTTAAATGTACTGAAGAAGTCCCTATTTTTAGGGGCTTTTTTGTTTATTGCAGTATTTTGGCTTGTGCTAATAGCACATTAGCAAGAACATAAGCGGACCGAGTATGAATGAACAACTCAATGCCACACTGATGTCGTGGGTACAATTTTTTAATGAACCTTTATGGGATTTTTTGGTTATTTTCTTGTTGGCTGTCGGTATTTTTTATACAGTCTTAACAGGAGCTGTGCAAATTCGCATGTTCTTGCAAAGCATTCGAGTCATGAAAAGCAGCCGTACAGAAGGTGAAGATGAACATGGTCTTACACCTTTTCAGGCGTTTGTAACAGGTCTTGCGAGCCGTGTTGGGGTAGGTAATATTGCTGGTGTAGCAATCGCAATTGCAATCGGTGGTCCAGGTGCAGTGTTCTGGATGTGGGTGACTGCTCTTCTTGGTATGAGTTCTGCTTTTATTGAGTCTACACTTGCTCAGCTATTTAAAGTTAGAGATAGCAAAACTCAACAGTTCCGCGGTGGTCCAGCTTACTATATTACTCAAGGTTTACGCAGTAAAACCTTTGGTGTGGTTTTCGCACTTGCTTTGATCTTTACCTATGGTTTCGTATTCAACTCAGTTCAAATTAATGCGATTGCTAATGCCTCTTCACATGCTTGGGGTTGGGATAAAGCCAATCTTATTGCACACTTAGGTGGCGTTGATCTAGAAATTTCATGGGTTGGCCTTGCTCTTGTCGTTTTGGTGGCATTGGCAATTTTTGGTGGTATCAAACGTATTGCTAAATTTGCAGAGATGTTTGTACCTTTAAAAGCTGGTCTTTATCTCGCTGTTGCTCTATATATTGCATTAAGCAACTACGCAATTTTGCCTGATATTTTAAAGCTGATTGTGACTGAAGCTTTCAATTTTAATTCTGCAGCAGGTGGTTTCTTTGGTGCGGCAGTGTCAATGGCAATGATGCAAGGGATTAAGCGTGGTTTATTCTCTAATGAAGCAGGTATGGGTTCAGCACCAAATGCAGCAGCTGCGTCTGATGTAAAACATCCTGTCAACCAAGGTTTGGTTCAAATGCTTGGTGTATTCGTAGACACTTTCATTGTATGTACAAGTACTGCGATCATCATTTTAGTTTCTGGTGTTTACCAAGATGCAGGTTTTGTTGGTGTTGAATTAACTCAACGTGCATTAGAAACCCAAGTTGGACACTGGGGATCTGACTTCCTTGCAGTTTTATTATTCTTGTTCTGTTATTCAGCTGTGCTAGGTAACTATGCCTATGCGGAAGGTAACGTACAGTTTATTAATAACAACCCGAAAGTCATGTTCATCTTCCGTATTTTTGTATTGGTGATGGTGTACTTTGGTGCAATCGGTAGTGTTCCGCTCGTTTGGTCTATGGCTGACTTGTTTATGGGTATCATGGCAACCATTAACTTGATTGCAATTGTACTATTAACGCCAATGGCACGTACTTTGTTAAAAGATTACCGCGAGCAATTGAAAAAAGGCATTAAAGAGCCTGAATTTAAAATTGACAAGTATCCGGAATTGAAGAAAAAAGTTGATTCGGATATCTGGTAAGTTAAAAAAGGCCTCTTATACATAAGGGGCCTTTTTTATGGGCGCATAGATAAAATACTTGAGTCTAAATTTTAAACATGACAAATTAAATAAATTCAATACAGCTTTTCACGAAAGTAGCAACTAAAATTGCAATCCGAACTTAAACCTCATAGTGCGAAGATGGGCCATGAAACAACTTAAATTGTGGGTTCTCGGACTCTCTATGGTGTTGGCGGGATGCCAGACCACCACACACTTGTCTGCTGCTTTAAAACCACAAACGACAGAAGCGTATGCTCGTCCTGTCGATCAGCCATTTGCAAGAATTAAAAAAATGCAAAAACGTCCTGTTGTCGCGCTTGTATTAGGGAGTGGTGGGGCACGAGGTTACGCGCATATAGGGGTGATTGAAGTTCTAGAACAACATGGTATTCGACCAGATTTTATTGTTGGTACGAGTGCAGGTAGTATTGTTGGAGCAATTTATGCGAGTGGTAAAACGCCTGCTGAACTGCGTGAAACTGCTTTAAAAATGAAAGCTGGCGATGTTCGTGACATTAGTATCGGCTTAAAAGGTTTTTTTGATGGTAAAAAAGTAGAGAACTACGTTAACCAGCAAGTAAATAACATGCCACTCGAAAAAATGAAGATTCCAATGTACGTGGTGGCAACTGAACTCAAGCATGGCACCAAAACCGTATTTAACTATGGCAATACTGGTCAAGCCGTAAGAGCCTCTACTTCTATTCCAAGTATGTTTGTACCGACTAAAATTGGCAAATCTGAATATGTGGATGGCGGGCTAGTGAGTCCCGTACCCGTTGAAGTCGCTCGCGACTTAGGGGCTGATGTTATTATTGCTGTTGATATTCTAGCTCAACCTATTTACACAGAAACATCGAATGTCTGGGGACTGTTTAACCAGAATATTAATATCATGCAAGGGCGTTTGGCGGCAGAAGAATTGCAATATGCGGACGTTGTTATTCAGCCAGATTTAAGAGAAAAAGCGCATATTTTTGATGTAAAAGGCCGTGAAGCCACCATGAAATCTGGGATAGACGCAGCGAATGCCAAGCTTTCCGATATTCAGTTTGCTATTGATGAAAAAATAGCTGAACAGAATATGTCTACAGAAGGCTTGAGTGCCCAAACCCAATAAATAAACGTTAATATTTTGAAAATTAAATAAAAAGCCTGAAACGGGCTTTTTTTATGGAAGCTTAAAACTTCAATTTTTGGAATAAAATTTTTTGTATATTAGAGACATGTTGGATATGCTGAAAACTCTAATGGCCAATATGAAATATTGTGTCCATTTTTAAAAAATAATTGATTTGTAGTGTATTGAGGCTGACTGGATAAATGATACAGCAACAGGTTAAAAATGGGTTTCCAACATTAAATGATGTTCATGCTGCCGCAGAGCGTTTGGAAGGTTTAGTTGTAAAAACTCCCTTTGTTTTCTCAGAAACCATTTCTAAAACCTTAGGAGCTGAGATGTGGCTGAAATTTGAAAACTTACAATTTACAGCTTCATTTAAAGAACGGGGTGCTCTGAATAAACTGTTGTGTTTATCTGAGCAAGAAAAGCAGCATGGTGTTATTGCTGCTTCGGCGGGCAACCATGCACAAGGTGTAGCTTATCATGCTCAGCGTACAGGAGTGACTGCGACAATTGTAATGCCGAAATCTACGCCAAACGTTAAGGTGCAACGAGTACGTGAGTATGGTGCACGTGTGATTTTGCATGGGCAGGATTTCTCAGAAGCTGCTGCTGAAATGCACCGTGTTGCACAAGAAGAATCTTTAACCATTATCCACCCATTCGATGATGCTGAAATTATTGCAGGTCAAGGAACCATTGCGCTTGAAATGCTTGCTGCTGTGCCTGATCTGGACATTTTAGTTGTCCCAATTGGTGGTGGTGGTTTAATTTCTGGTATTGCAATTGCTGCTAAAGCGATCAATCCAAAAATTAAAATTATTGGGGTCCAATCTGTTGTATACCCAAGTATGGCTAAGTTACTTTGTAACTATCAACTTGCTGTTTCAATGGGATCTACTGTTGCTGAAGGTATTGCAGTAAAAACTCCGGGTGAGCTTACGACTCAAGTTGCTAAAGAATATGTTGATGACATTGTCGTTGTCACTGAAGACATGATTGAAGAAGCGATTGCACTATTACTTAATATTGAAAAAACAGTATGCGAAGGAGCGGGGGCAACAGGTATTGCTGCCATTATGTCTCGTCCCGATCTGTTTTTAGGTCATAAATTAGGTGTGGTACTGTCTGGTGGCAATATTGATACACGCGTAATGGTCTCTGTATTGCAACGTCATTTAACCCGTACAGGCCGGATGGTTCGTATTCGTGTTGAATTACCAGACAATCCTGGTGCCTTAGCCCGTTTAACGGCCATTATTGCTGAGCAAGGCGGTAATATTTATGAGTTGCGTCATGAACGCTTTGCGGCAACAAGTCGTGCTAAAGAAAGTGCCGTAAGCGTCGATGTTGAGCTTAAAAGCGCTTCGGACCTAGATTTGCTCATTCAAGCAATGCAACTAGAAGGCTATATTGTTCGTAAAGAAGAGATTTAATCTCTGATATCACTGTGTTATAAAAGCCGTATATGGCTCTATCGAGAGTCATATACAAGGTAATTTAAATGGATTAAATTGCCAAAAAAGGGATGAATTTACAAAAAAACGATCAAATCCTTCAATGAAACGGAAAAAACTGACAATTCTCTAAACTTTGTCCTTCACAATTTTAAGGTTTAGGTTTTAGTATTCCTTTCATTGTAAATTTGAAGAAATATAGGGATATCCACGCTCAATGTTCAAATCATTTTTTCCATCACCACGGTATTTTTTCATATCTGCGGTTATTTGGATCGCGCTCAATATGGTGCTTTGGTACTCAGGTGGAAACACGTGGGGAACTTTTATCGGGTTTGCTCAAGGTTACCATGAGGCACAACTACCAGTGGGTGTGAGCCGTTTTTGGTCTCCAACTTTCTTATGGTTTTATATCTGGTTTTTAGTCTCTACTGCGCTTTTTGCTGGCTTCTGGAAAGTTGTATCTAATAATCCATGGCAGCGATGGTCAGTGTGGGGTTCGGCGTTTATTTTGTTCAACATTTGGTTTAGCGTTCAGGTTAGTGTAGCCATTAATGCATGGTATGTACCATTTTGGGATTTAATCCAAAAAATGCTTTCCGATGGTGGGGGAGATGTCTCAGCACTGTATAGAGAGACAATGGTTTTTCTTTATATTGCTATGGTCGCTGTAACTTTAGCTGTGATTAATGCTTTTTTCACAAGCCATTATGTATTCCGTTGGCGCACGGCAATGAATGAATACTATACAAAACATTGGGAAAAACTGCGTCATGTTGAAGGTGCTTCACAGCGTGTGCAAGAAGATACCATGCGCTTTGCAACCATTATGGAAGACTTAGGCGTTGAACTGGTAAAAGCTGTAATGATCTTAATTGCCTTTTTACCTATTTTATTTCAACTTTCTAAACATGTCCCTGTTTTACCAATTGTGGGTGAACTAGAGCATTCTCTAGTATGGGCCGCAATTGTATGGGCTGTTTTTGGTACAGTTCTATTAATGGTGGTTGGTATTAAATTGCCTGGACTGCAATTTAATAATCAAAAAGTAGAAGCAGCCTATCGTAAAGAACTCGTTTATGGTGAAGATTATGCAGAGCGTGCAAGACCAGCTACTTTAAAAGAGCTATTTAGCCGAGTTCGTAAAAACTACTTCCGACTCTATTTCCATTACGCTTATTTTAATTTGGTAGCAACTTGGTATAAGCAGTTAGACATTTTATATAGTTTAGTCGTTTTATTTCCTGCGATTGCAAGTGGGAAGATGACGTTAGGTTTGATTAACCAAATTGGTGGTGTATTCGATAAGGTTCGTGAATCATTCCAATACTTAATTAGTTCCTGGAAAACAATTATTGAACTGCTTTCAATTTATAAGCGTTTAAAAGCCTTTGAATCGATACTACACAAATAAAAGAAGGCCCGCGAAAGCGGGTTTTTTTATGAGTTTTGATTAATGTGTTGCATTATAAAAATTGAGAATAGAACCTACTAGAG
>NZ_JABVBF010000183.1 GCF_013344765.1 Acinetobacter lactucae | reverse complement strand
CGAAAATATTTATCGAGTCGTTGAAGATTAAGGGGCGAGCTGATTCAAGTAGATGAAAACTGTTGAGTAGTGTTTAGTAAAAAGTAGAAACTACGTTAAAATAACAGCTGAGTTCTAATGAGAAAACTTCATGCTGCTGGAAAAAATTTTACAATCACAAGGGTTTGGTTCACGTAAATATTGTCAGCAGTTAATAAAAAATGGATCTGTAAGTATTGATGGAGAGGTTGTAAGTGATCTTAAAAAACAATTCTCTCCTGAAAATTTAAAATTTTCTCTTTTTGGAGAAACTTATCAATATCGAGAAAAAGTTTACCTCGCTTTAAGAAAACCAAAAGGTTTTGAATGTTCACACCAGCCTCACCATCATCAAAGCGTATTTAGTCTTTTACCGGAAATCTTGATTCAACGTGGTGTCCAAGCCATTGGTCGTTTAGATCAAGATACAACGGGCTTAATCTTACTGACTGATGATGGTAAATATCTTCAAGCTTTAACTCATCCGCGTAAGCATGTTCCAAAGGTTTATCATGTTACGACTATAGATCCAGTTACACCTGAGCAAATTGAAATGCTGAGCCAAGGTGTGAGCTTACATCAAGAAAAAGGTGTTTTTGCAGCAACGGATGTAGAGATATTAGAAACTCATCAATTAACCATGACGATTCATCAGGGTGTTTATCATCAAGTAAAAAGAATGATTGCAGCTGTAGGAAACAAAGTAGAAGCATTGCATCGTCATCAAGTAGGGCAATTGGTTTTACCTGATCTTGAAGATGGAGAATGGGTTTATTTATCTGAACAACAAAAACAGCTCGCTCAAAATATCATTTGAGAAAGCAATGGAAAGTTTGGAACTCATTATCTCGAATAAATCCCATTTGTTCGTATAAGCGATGAGACTCATGGTTGTTGCTTTGAGTTTCCAAACTAATCCTTAAAGCATTCTCTTGTTTTGCAAATAAGATCGCTGTATCGATTAACTGTTTAGCAGAACCTTGACGACGGAAAACGGGCGTAACATAGACATCATCTAAAATATAGTAAGTTGAACAAGCAACTGAAGAAAAACCTAAATAGAGTAAAATAAAACCCGTGATTTTATCGTCTTTAATATGAATGAAGAACACACTTTCTCTATTTTCAAAACGTTGTTTAAGGAAGTGAAGTGATTCATTAAAATTAGAAGAGGCCCCATAAAATTGGCGGTATTCATCAAATAAAACGGCGAGTTGCTCTAAGTCTTCAAAAGTCGCTCGTCTAACGATCATTTGGCACTCCTTGTAACTTATCATTATGTTTTTACAAAGAGAGCATAACGAAAAAAAAAGCTTTTTGACGTTAAAACTTGTTTATAAATGCAACAGTGTTAAGTTTTGTCGCTTTCACCAAGAAGTGCATTCAGTTCTTCAAATAAATCTTCATGGTCATCATCTTCAGCTAATGTTGATGAGTTTTGGTTCAAAGAAGATGCTTTTGCTTTTCTCAGCTTTAATAATTGTTCCATATTAATATTCTGATTTTCGATTGCAAAAGGAATCGATTTAGTGAGTACGACCTGTTTAAAAAAAAGTCGTACTGCTTGAGCAGGGGTAATTCCAAGTTGTTTAAAAACAGCAAAAGCCTGCTTTTTTTCTTGGGAGTCAAGTCGAACCTGATAAACTTCTGTTTTTCGCATGAATAACAAAACCAAATGATTTTTAATTTTTAGGAATTCATTTTAAACCATCGCAATGTAATTTCAATGTTTTTTGGCATAAAAAATAATCTTTTTGTCATTACGGTTACATTACAATGTCAATTCAGACTCAGAATTAAAAGACATTCCCTGTTTTGTTAAGGGATCTATAAATGAAATATGCTTAGCTAGCAGCTGTAATGGTTCCGAGAAATCATCTTCAGCCTTGTGTTGAACTACAGGATAAAATGGATCATTTTTAATTGGAATGTCTAAGTAATTAAGATGCACGCGAAGCTGATGCTGTTTCCCTGTTGTAGGGGTTAAACGATATTTTGCCCAAATCTGATTGTGTTGGATCAGCTCAATATAAGTCTCAGTATTTGTTTTTGCATTTTCTATAACCTGCATGGTGTAAAAAGGATGACCTTTATCTAAATGCAAATGTAAGGTTTGAGGGAAATTTAAATCTTTTTTATAAGGTGCAACAGCGTGATAAATTTTATTGACTTGGCGCTCTGCAAATAATTGTTGGTAAATGCCGCGCGATTCAACTCGCTTGCAAAATAAAACAACGCCGGCAGTTTCACGATCTAGGCGATGGATAGGAGTTAAAAATTCATTGCCTGTCTGTTTTTTTAAACGAACTAAAAGCGTTTCTTGAACATATTGTCCAGTCGGGCTAATCGTTAAAAAATGGGGTTTATCGACCACCAGTAAATCATCATTCTCAAATAAAATCCGATGTTCAAATGGAACATGTGGTTCATAAGCCAGAAATCGATAATAAAAAATATGCGTATTACTTTGGTATGGACTGTCTAATGTTAGTTTTTGTCCATTTGCTGCATATATAAGACCATCTTGAAATCTTTGTTTCCACTCATCTGTTTTAATATGTGCAAAGTTGCCACATAGATATTCATAAATTGTTTGAGTATCTTTTTGCGGAGGGAGATAGACTTGACTCGCACTTACTCCATCAATCATAGGTGGAAGAAATTCGTTTGGACTAGACATAAGAAAGTATGAATATTTAAGAAAATTGATATAAAAAAAGCCAACTTCTAGGGCTTAAGTAGGCTTTTAAGGCAGGGCAATGTTATCATATCGATTATTTCGAATCATGTTATGTGTGCTATGTCGTATTCATTGAAATTGGTCTTAAATCATGAAGAAGATACTGAGCGTTTAGCTCAAGCTTTGGCGCAGCATGTTCAATCGGGTGTAATTTATTTAATTGGGGACTTAGGTGCGGGTAAAACAACACTTACGCGCTATTTCTTACAGGCTTTAGGCCACAAAGGTTCTGTTAAAAGCCCAACTTATACACTCGTTGAACCCTATAAAATTAATGATAAAGAAATTTTTCATTTTGATTTGTATCGCTTGAATGATCCTTACGAACTTGAATTAATGGGAATCCGTGACTATTTAGATATCACAGATGCCTTATTTTTATTTGAATGGCCGTCTAAAGGTGGTGATGAAATTCCACAAGCAGATATCATCATTGACATTCAAAAGTCAGATGATGAGTTGAGTCGTTTTGTAACGTTAACTTTACCAACAGAAAATTTGTACCAGACTTTGCAGGAACAGCTTCATGACTGATGAAAAGCTAACACAACGTCGTATCCATACATTAGACGCAGCGTTAGCGAACCAGATTGCAGCAGGTGAGGTAATTGAGCGACCTTCTTCTGTGGTCAAAGAATTATTAGAAAACTCTATCGATGCTGGTGCGACTGAACTGATTGTAAGGATTGCCCAAGGTGGTTCGACTCTAATAGAAATCATTGATAATGGGCATGGTATTCATCCTGATGATTTAGCACTTGCTGTCATGCGTCATGCTACAAGTAAGATTAAAACTGCTGAAGATTTGCATGCAATTGTAAGTTTGGGGTTCCGCGGTGAAGCCCTTGCATCGATTGCTGCCGTCTCAAGACTTACATTGACCAGTAGCCAAGATGAAAGTGGTATCGGTCATCAGGTTGAAGTAAACGGTACAGCATTTGATCATCAAGAGGTACAGGCTGTTGCAGCACAAAAAGGTACTCATATTCGAGTTCAGGACTTATTTTTTAATGTTCCTGCTCGCCGTAAATTCTTGAAAAAACCAACCACTGAATTCGGTCATATTGAAGAAATCGTTCGCCGTCTAGCCCTAACACATTTCGATATACGTTTTGTGCTTGAACATAATGATAATATTAGAATTAATTTACCTATAGCAGATAGCGGAGAACTGCGTTTTCAACGAGTTCAGCAGTTATTAGGTTCGCAATTTGTACAAAACGCATATTGGATGGATGCTGAAAGTATTAGCATGCGTTTATCAGGTTGGCTTGGTCATCCTTCGGATGCACGTGCACAGGCCGACATGCAATATGTGTATGTAAATGGCCGCATTGTCAAAGATAAAACAATTTCACATGCACTACGCATGGCCTATGATGGTATTTTACATGGTCATCAACATTCATCTTATTTACTTTTCTTGGAAGTCGATCCTGAAAATATTGATGTCAATGTTCATCCAACTAAACATGAGATTCGATTTTTAAATCAAAGAGAAGTGCATGAGTTTGTAAGACATTATGCAAAAGAAACTCTAGCACAATTTCAGACAGCGAGTGCTGATCTAGCTCAAGCGATGAAAGTGGATGAAAGCTCTGATTATTCAGTACAACCTCAGCCCAAATATCAAGAACAATTTTCGTTGCACCGTGCAAATGAAACTTTAAATTCAGATAGTGAAGCACGAACTCAGCATGCACCGACAGAATTATTAACCGATTTTAACGCTAGTCGTCCACAAGCTGTCCACTATGCAGAACAAGCACCAAAATATAATGGTTCTGCTCAATTAAATAATGCTTTAAAAACTTATTTAGCGCCTCTGCGTGACCAGCCTGCTAGTTTTTCAGTAAATGAAGATGTTGAGCCAGTTGCTAAAGTAGATGAATTTCCATTAGGGATCGCAATAGCTCAACTTCATGGAATTTATATTTTAGCCCAAAATACCGAAGGGCTTATTATTGTTGATATGCATGCGGCACATGAGCGTATTTTACTACAGCAAATGAAAAATGCTTGGGATAAACCGGAATTTTGGACATCTCAGCAATTGCTTATACCTAAAGTGATTTCTATTAGCCGTATGCAAGCTGTTAGGGTTGAGGAATTAAAATCTCAGCTTGAGCGCTTAGGTTTGGAAATTGATTTATATGGTGATGAGCAGGTTATTGTTCGTGGTGTGCCAGCCATTTTGCAAAAAGCTGATTTTGAAAATCTCATTCCAGAACTTTTAAACGATTTAGATCCGAACGATGAAGCACAAGGATTACTTCAAAAAAGAGATGAATTACTCGCTGGAATGGCATGTCATGGGGCAGTGCGTGCACATCGGCAACTCAGCCTTTCAGAAATGAATGCTTTACTTCGTCAAATGGAACAAACTGAATTTGCGAGCCAATGTAACCATGGGCGTCCAACTTGGCGTGCATTCCCATTATCTCAATTAGATAAATTATTTGCTCGAGGAGAGTAGTTTTACATGTCAAATCAATTGCCCGTCATCAATTTAATGGGACCAACTGCGAGCGGGAAAACCGCTTTGGCATGTGAATTATATGAGCGTGGAAATTTTGAGCTAATTTCTGTGGATTCTGCACTTGTCTATAAAGATATGGATATCGGCACGGCTAAACCAACGCGTGAAGAGCAAGCACTCTATCCTCATCAGCTCATTGATATTATTACGCCTCTTGAAGTTTATTCAGCTGCTCAGTTTGTTGAAGATGCATGTAAGTTAATTGATGATATGCATTCACGTGGTAAGACTCCTATTTTGGTAGGAGGCACCATGTTGTACTTTAAGGCATTATTAGAAGGGTTGTCTGGTAATTTGCCAAGCGCAGATGCAGAAATTCGAGCCGCAATTGAAGAGAAAGCTTTAAATGAAGGATGGCAAGCAGTTTATGATGAGTTGGTTTCTGTAGACCCAGTCGCAGCTATAAAGTTTAATGTGACTGATAAGCAACGGATTATTCGTGCTTTAGAAGTCTATAAAATTACGGGCGAACCAATTACTAAATTACAGGCAGAACAACCAAAAAACGTACCATATCGATACATATTTCATAACTATGCTTTGCTTCCAGATCGGGTAGAATTACATCAACGCATTGAGCAAAGATTAAGCAAAATGTGGGATATCGGTTTTTTGAGTGAAGTTGAAGCTCTAATTGAAAAATACGATTTAGATGAAAATTTGCCCTCAATGCGTTCGGTGGGTTATCGACAAGCACTAGAATTTCTATTAAAAAGTGACTTAAGTCTCAAAAGTAAACGTGAAATGGAGGATAAAGCTTTATTTGCAACACGACAACTTGCCAAACGTCAATATACGTGGTTACGTTCTTTGCAAGAAATACACGATTTTAAAACTTACTTGACGATAAAGCAGGCGAAAGAAGACTTGCGAAACTCTTATGGATAAAGCAAAATTTGCACACTGTCTTTTTATAATTTTTAGTTGAAAAATAAAGATAGTTTTTTTGCGCTGATTTAAAAATTTTTTTTTGGAGTTAAAAATGTCTAAAGGTCAAACTTTACAAGATCCGTTCTTAAATTCTCTCCGTAAAGAACGTATCCCTGTTTCTATTTTCCTTGTGAACGGTATTAAATTACAGGGTCATATTGAATCTTTTGACCAATATGTTGTTTTATTAAAAAATACTGTAAGTCAAATGGTTTACAAACACGCAATTTCAACTGTTGTTCCAGCACGTAACCCACGTCCAGCAGGCGCTCAAGGTACAGGCTTCCCAGCACAAGGCGGCACTCAAGGCGGTTTTGGTGGTCAAGGT
>NZ_JABVBF010000182.1 GCF_013344765.1 Acinetobacter lactucae | reverse complement strand
AATCATGTTTTATTTATAGGAAAATGACACGAATGAGCATAGCAATTGAAGAAGATTCTCAAGAATCGGAAACAACAAAAAATGATGATCGATATTTAGTACCTGGTCTTGTACGGGGTTTAGCTATCTTGCAAGCATTTAACCAACAAGCGCAAGAAATGACCATTACAGAAATTGCTGAAATTTTAGAAGTGAACCGTTCTAGTGCATTTCGTCTGATCTATACACTCGAATCTTGTGGCTATTTAAGAAAAGCATCTCAAAAAACTTACGCTCTCGATTCAAAAGTTATGGAACTTGGTTTTAACAGTTTATCTAAACTTTCATTACTTGATTTATCGACACCTTTAATGAAAGAACTACGTGACCAGACCAAACTCGCAGTACATCTTTCAATTTTAGAAGGCACTCATATTGTCTTTGTAAATAATATACAGTCGATGGGAACCTTTACGAGCAACATCAGTTTAGGAACTCGCTGGCCTGCCCATGCAACCGTCATTGGTCAAATGCTTTTATCTGATTTACCGGAAGCAGAAGTACGTCAGCGTTACCGCAACTTCAATGATTGGGACAGTTTCTCTGAACTGACTCCAACCAATTTAAAAGCTTTATTGCAAAGGCTCTCTTACGTAAAAACTCAAAAAACTATGGTGAGCTGGGGTCATTACAATCATGATATGGCAGCCTGCGCGGCGCCTGTTTTTAAACAGTCAAATGGAAAAATGGTCGCCGTTATCTCTGTGAGTTGTCCAATTACCACTTACGATGAAAGAACATTTAAAGAAGATATCGCAAGTTTAGTTGTTGAAACAGCTAATAAAATTTCAAAATTTATTTATTAAAAAAAGCGACGTTAAGTCGCTTTTTTATGGCAATTTATTTCATAAATTAAAAGTTATTTTTAAAAACGTTCCCATTCATATCCTGAAAAACAAGTATCGAATGATGCTCTTTAATATCAAACTTTAAATACTGCTCTTTAAACTGAATAATTGCATAAAACTCTTCGGCACCATTATCCAAACCTGTCGCAGAAATCTGGCTACCTTGTGGAAAATCCTTGAGCCATACAGCGTTATAAAAATCTGACACTGAATTAAATTCACAATATTTTGCAGGCTCAGCCATTATTTTTGCAGCAATTTGATCAAACTGTTGTTGTTTATAAACCTCTAAGCTCAACAACATGATCACTCTCCAAATTAAAGCTGGTTAGTGGCTAAAAGCTGTTTCTTTTTGACTTTTTCCCATTGATACCAACCATAAGCTGCCATCAAAACAAATGCTGCATATAACACGGCTGTTAAAAATAAATCTTTATAGATAAACATCCCGACATAAATAATATCGACAAATACCCAAAGTATCCAAGTCGCAATATGCTTTCGGCTTGTCCAGTAAGTGGCAAGCAGACTAAATGCGGCAAGCTGTGAGTCGAGCATCGGCACTGCTGCATCGGTAAAGTTTTTAAGAATTAAGCCAAAAAGCAAGCCACCTACCGCGGCAATGAGCATTTGGATGATAGCGGTTTGAACTGCAATAGGTTCAATTCGAATGTCGTGATCTTGCTGTTTTCCTTTAAACCAATAGTAAAAGCCATAAAAATTGACGACCATAAAAAAGAACTGCAAAATCGTTTCGCCGTACAGCTTAAACTCGTAAAACAAATAGGCATATAAAACAAAGGCAAAGAAATTAAACAGCCAGCACCACATATTACGGATTACCGTTAATCCGACTCCCATGAGGCTAATCAAAACCGCAAAAATTTCTAGAGGTGACATAAAACAGCTGCTTATTGAGATCATTTTGACAGCGTATTATGAGAAAAATATAAAGTTAAGCAAACTGCTAATTTAAATAAATCATGGAAATTAACATGATATGAGAGTTTATACTTTTCATATGACATCGATTTATTTCAATACGTAGATAAAAGAAATACTTATCAGGTCATCAACAAATTGTATTTGATAGTTTTTAAATGATTGTTTAAAAGATAATGAAAGACAAATAAAGAGCATGAGAATATGTCAAATCAAGAAGGAAAAGTTAGCCGTGAAACTCGTGGACATATTTTTTTAATTGGCCTAGATCGGGCTGCAAAACGCAATGCCTTCGATAGCCACATGATCAAAGACTTATCACTGGCACTCACCGAATATGAAAATAATGATAGTTTGCGCTGTGCAGTTATCTTTGCTCATGGCGATCATTTTACAGCTGGTTTAGACCTCGTTGAGTTACAACCTAAACTCGCTACAGGTGTTTTTGATTTTAGTGAAAATGAAATTAACCCTTGGGGCACTGTAGGCCGAAAGCTCAGTAAGCCATTGATTGTGGCAGTACAAGGTTATTGTTACACCGCTGGTATAGAACTATTTCTCAATGCAGATATTACGATTGCGAGTGAAAATACACAATTTGCTCAAATGGAAGTTCAACGTGGCATCTTACCTTTTGGCGGAGCAACTGCACGTTTTACTCAAGCTGCGGGTTGGGCCAAAGCCATGCGCTATTTACTCACTGGTGACTCTTTTGATGCCAAAGCTGCCTTTGATATGAACTTGATTACAGAAATATGCCCAGAAGGCTCCCAGCTCAACCGTGCAATAGAACTTGCTGAACACATAACTCAAGCCGCACCACTTGCGGTAAAAGCGACCCTTGCCTCTGCACGTGAAGCTATGAATGAAGGTTATCCAACGGCATTTAGCCAATTACAGAATCATCTTCAACCTTTGCTCACCACAGAAGATGTTCAAGAAGGTGTTTTTGCCATGTTACAAAAAAGACCTCCTGTTTTTAAAGGTAAATAACATCTACTCAAGCACTGCGCTCTACAGTTTAAAACTATGGTTAGACCGAAATTAGCGTAAAAAAAGCCCACATAATGCGGGCTTTTTTCATTAATCTTCTTTATTCAACTCTAACGATTTTACCTAATTCATCATGGTGAACGACCGTAATTTTTTGACTACGTCCCTGTTCAATTGCATATTCAGGTAAATCAAAATAGCGCGCATAGTCATCTGTCTGTTTTGCTTTAAGCGCATTACCACCAACACGACGCTCCGGTAGCACATGACTCCACAATAATAAGCAAATTGCACAACCAATTAATGCAGTAATGCCATGTTCAATGCCTACACCAAAAGCATTAAACAAACGGTGAACCAAATGTGTTTTTTGGAGTTCAGCCAGCACCCAGATAAATACAAATGGACGCCACAACAACAACCAACCCGCCCACATCATGGCTGTGCTTGTTGTAGAAGCATAGCGTTTATGCCATGGTAATTGACGGCGTAAATCAATAATCAACGAATTTGTCTTCATTTCTCTCTTTACCTAACGAAGTGCTGTGGTTTTCCCCAGACATCAATACAGCACGATCTTTAAAATCTCATGACTTTTGCATTTCATCCACGAATGCCCCGATCTGGGCTCACCCAACGCGCACGTTTCTCATCTCCACGTTTTAAAACTTTTGGAAATGCCACAATAGTTGCCGAGATGGTGATTAGCCAAAAGACCAATGGATACCAGATCATCCAGAAATAGTTTTTTCCTAGATGTGGTTCATAACGACTATCCATCCATTTGCTTAAAGCAAACTGAATGAGACAGGTTGCCCCCAATAAAATACCGCTACCATAGGGTAAAAATGGAGAGCTCACAACGGCTAAAGCAGGGACTGGTAAAATAAAATGTACCAACCATAATAAAGCCATCGCGAGCATTAAATATGACCAAACTAAAGTTAAGCAAAGCTCAAACATTAAAGGCCATAAAAAATTTAATTTTGGCTTAGTGAACACATCAATATTTTTAATTAATACCTGTGCCCCACCCATAGCCCAACGTAAACGCTGTTTCCACAAACCATTTAGAGTTTCGGGCATTAAAATCCACACCAAGGCATTCGGTTCAAAACGAATGTCCCAGCCGGCACGCTGCAATTTCCAAGTAATGTCGATATCTTCAGTCAACATATTGGGTGACCAATAGTCGACTTGATGAACAGCGCTCTTACGAAAAGCAGTAATTACACCCGATACGGTAAATAAGCGTCCAAAGGTACGTTGTGCACGTTTAATCATGCCGACAATCGAAGAAAACTCACCGACCTGAATACGCCCTAGTAAAGTTGAGCGAGTACGAATACGCGGGTTACCTGTAACAGCTGCAACCGTTGGGTTTTCCAGAAAATGACGAATCATCCACTTTGCTGCATGTGGATCAAGTAATGCATCCCCATCAATACCAATTAAAAACTCGGCATCGGTCATTAAGCTTCCAGCTTGCAACCCCATGGCTTTACCTTGGTTTTGAGCCAAATGAACAACACGGAGTTTTTCATGTTGTGCTGCTAAACGGTCAAGTACCTCGCCTGTATTGTCTGAGCTACCATCATTAATCGCAATCACTTCAAAATGAGGATAGTCCAGTTTTAAAGCATGGCTGATCGTTTCCTCTGCATTATCTCCTTCATTAAAACAAGGGATTAACACAGCGACTTTAGGATAACTCTCTAATGGAGCAGGTTGATCGTAAGGCGGAGCCTGACGTTCTTTCCAATAGAAAATGATCGCGCCAATCATCCATAAATACGACATGAACAATGGATAATAAAAAACGAATTTTAAGGCATGCGACCATATTGCAGCAAAGATTGTCATGTTTTAGCCTCAACTACGGCACAAGACGAGATGATTTTTCAGCAAATGCTTTATGCATAGTGTCCACATCCGGATGATCTTTAATCGGGTCATCTGGGTAATATCCAACATGCATGACACCTTGCTGATAAAGAGAATGAATTGTTGCAGCCATTTCAGCCGATGGTACCTTTTCGTTTTTACGCCAGTCAGTTGCCTGTAATTCAAAAACGGTTTTCTTAATGCCATTAGGATATTGTTTTACTCGGTTAACCATATCTTTATAGAATTGATCAGCATTATCGACCTGTTCCATATAAGGCATTGCCATAATAGCCGTAAAGTCATAACGTCTTAACGACTCTTCAAGTGATTGTGAATACCAGTTTTCTGCATAGGGTTTTAAAGCAACTTGTGCGTATAAGTTACGAGCTGTGAGCAAGAACGGTTCATATTGTCGCACGTCATCAACAAGTTGCATCGCAAAATCATCTAGATATTTTGTCTTATATGCCGTCCATTTTTGCAAATCTTGATCGTTCTCACGAATTTTTGCTAAATCTGTTGGCAAACCTTGTTTCGCATAGGCTTTTAATGCATCAGGGCTTGCATCTTCATAATCTGACAAGGTGACATCGTCATGGAATAAAATTCCATTAAACGGCGTTGACTTAGCCAAATCTTGATAAATCTCACGAATAGTTTGGCGTGCTTGAGATGAGAACGGACTTAAACGGATGTACCCCATGTTGAGGTGCTCACCCGCTTTTGCTTGCTCTGTCACCACCAAATCCTTAGAAACAGGATCAGTTTTTGGTAATTCCCACGCCAATAAAGGCATCCATGCATAAATTCGACCTACAGAGGTACGGGTTTGAATTTGCCATGCAACACGGTTAAACAAGTCCGCACGCATTGGGATGTGACGGTTCGGGAAATACACCATATCAGCAGAGCCATTGGCATCTGGATCTGAAAATGCTTGTAAATAGACGGTATTTACACCCATTGCATTAATTCGGTCTAACAAGTGGCCTAAATTACGCTCTTGCTGTTTCGGGTCTGGATCATAAATATAGTCGAGATCCACATGCATAATTTTTTGCGGGCGATTGTTATCCGTTAAGTTCAATTCACGATTTTTAATTTCTTGAGCCAAATCATCAATCGTCATATCGCCTTCTACCAAAATACGGCTCATATTTTGTAGAGATTGTTTTGCGTGGTCAGCTCCATCATCAAGCGTAATGGTCACTGGCATACCCAATTTTTTCGCAATTTGGACAGTTTGCATATTATAGCGACCATATGGCCACACCATAATACGTGGTGAACGTAAGCCATGCGCTTTGAGTAGCTCGTTATTTTTCTTTAAGTCGTTATAAATACGTGATTGATACTGTTCATCGTTCTCGTAGGTTTGAGTTTTAACATCATAAAAACGAGTGGTTGCAGCAGGTTCAGAGTTACCTTGTGGGTTACCTGTAATACCGCGATGTAAATGATAGCTATGGCTTGCGATTTCTACAAAGCCACTATCTTGCATTTCTTTAAGCTCACCCCAGCTTAAGATTTTATCACGTGGAATTTCTTCCCCTGAAAAATCAACTTTCTGCCCTGCTTTTGGTTCTAACCATGAACCTACGACAGCAAGAACAACCGGAATTTTTTTAGCTTTAATGACAGGATAAGCATTTTGATAAAAAGACTGATAACCATCATCTACAGTTAATAAAACCGGTTTTGTAGGCAGTTGAGTCTTACCCTGATGAGCACGAATTAATTGATCAACCGTAATAAAATGGAATCCGTTTTTTTGTAGCCATTCAATGTGCTGGGTAAATTGTTGAGTAGTCACCGCATATTGAGGGATTAAGGCATTTTTAGTATCGGTAATTTCATGATACCCAATCACCGTAAGTGTTGAAGCGTCCAGTTTAGGTGGTTTAGCTAAAGCCATGCCTGACAAACCTGCCAAGGCTACTAAGCCAAGTGATATGTTCAACAAAGGAGATGCAAAGCGGATAGTCATGAAATAGCGTCTCACTATCAATATAGATTATTTATGTGAAATTTGATGTTAGGACACAAACTTTTTAAAATTTGGTCTTAATATCACACTGCCAGAAAA
>NZ_JABVBF010000181.1 GCF_013344765.1 Acinetobacter lactucae | reverse complement strand
GGCAGGGCTTGCGGCAGCAAGAATTCTGAAAGATGCAGGGCATACGATCACGATATTTGAAGCACTTCCTGGCCGGGGAATGGATAGCCATAGCATTGAGTTCGATGGTGGAATTATTGATGCACCGCTACGTGTGATGAATCCACATCTGTGGAAAAATACACTCAGCCTTGCTGCTCATTTAGGTATTAAAACCTTTCCTGTTCGTACTTATATGTCATGTAGCTGGTTATTCGAAGATCGTACGGAAACATGGTTAACGACATCACGTAGCCGTATTGGTAATTTCCCGATTATTAATAACCGTAAAGGCATCCAGCAATATGGCTGGCGTCTTGTGAAAGGGATGTTGCAATTAAAAACTGCGATTCACCAGTTTTTCAAATCTAAAAATCAAGATATTACCCTCGCTGAATTTATTAATCAGAACGATATTGAAGAAGTATTCTGGCATGGTGTGGTCATGCCGGTGCTCTATACAATTTGTACGTGTAATCCAAAAACAATAGGCGACTGGCCTGCAAAAAACTTACTTGAGTTTTTGCGTCACTTAACTGATGGCGACATGTTGTTGCGCATGAAAGGGGGCACACCAGCATTTGTAGATAGCTTAATTAAAGGCATCGGTATTCATAGCGGATCCGCGATTAAAAAAGTTGAACTACAAGGCGAAAAAGTACTGGTTGAAAACAGCCAAGGTGAACAAAATTTATTTGATCGAGTAATTGTTGCAACGCCAACATCTAAAATCGATGAGTTTTTAAATCCTGAACAATTTGTAGAAGATATGAACCTGTTGAAGCAATTCCGCTTTGAGCAAGGTGATCTTGTGATTCACACCGATGCGACAGTCATGCCGCCACGCCGTAAAGACTGGTCAGTGCTGAGCTACATGATGGATCGTAAGTTTACGCGTCAGCAATTTACAGTTTGGATGAATGCGGTTGAACCAACACTCGTAGGTAAAAATCCCGTATTCCAAACTTGGCGTCCAGTGGTTGATATTGATCCTAAAAAAGTTATTTCAAAAGTGACTTTAACGCGTGCGGTTGTAGACTCACAAACGATTGCTTTAAATAAAGAATTGCAACAACGCCATTTAGATCCGAGTCGTAAAGTATTCTACTGTGGTTCATGGTCGTGCGACGGTTTGCCAATTTTAGAGTCTGCAGTTACTTCTGCAATGCATATTGCTGAAATTTTAGGTGCACCTTTACCATTTGTAGGTTTAAAACCTCAGGTTGAAGTTGCCCCTGAGCTCGGTTACTAAAATTGTGAAAACAAAAGTTCGGGCTGCTCTTTCTCGACTCATCCCCCATAAATATGCAATTGATGCAACAAGTTTGGGAGATAATGAAGAGCTTGCTTGGACAAATTTGGGTTTTTGGAAAAATACCCAAAACTACCGTGAAGCTTGTCGCCAATTGGCTGACCAATTGGCACAAGCTGTCAATTTAAATTCAAAAGATCATCTCTTAGATTTAGGCTGCGGACAGGGTGCAAGTTTGTTGCACTGGTTACAGCATTATCAGCCTAAAAGCCTCAGCGCAGTTGACTTACAAGCCCAATGCGTTCATAAAATTCAAAATCTTATTCCCGAAATAAGTCAGATTTTCTGCGGTTCATTTTTAAATTTAAAACAATTTGAATTTAAACAATACTTCGATGTGGTGATGTGTATTGATGCCGCTTATCACAGTCATTTAAATTCATTTCTAGATTCCATCGCTCCAGTTTTAAATTCAAAAGGACGATTAGGTTTTCACTATCTAATGCGTGCCGACTCATGTCAAAACATGACCGCTCTACAAGAACAAAAGCATCGTTATTTACTCAAAGCAGCAAATGTCGCTTGGGATACTGTGCCAAATGAAAAAATGCTCAGAGCTACCTTGGAACAACAAGGTTTTGTCGATATCCAAATTGAAGATTTATCTGAGCGAGTGTTACTCGGTTTTTCGCAATATATTCAAAATCAACAAGGACAAAAGCAAAGCCGAGGGTTGGCAAATTTTAAAATTCAAATGACTGCAAAGTTATGCCAACAACTCTACCAAAATGGATATGTACGTTATATTCAAATCATAGCAATAAAAAAATAGGATGAGCTATGTCAGCCAAATATCAAGGATCGTGTTTATGTGGAGCTGTGAGCTACCAAAGTGAAGCAGAGCCACGTTATAGCTTTAATTGTCACTGTCGAGATTGCCAGAAGGCCACAGGTTCGGCATATGCGCCCATTGCTTTTTTTCATCAATCTGAATTGAAAGTGAGTGGTGAGCTTAAATATTTTGAGACTTTAGGTTCTTCTGGTCGTTCTATTAAAAGAGCGTTTTGTCCGACGTGTGGTTCTCAACTTTTTGGCTTACCTGAAATTGCGCCTGAAATGATTTCAATACGTGCAGGTACTTTGGATGACCCTAGTCTCTATCAGCCTAGAGCAGAAGTGTTTGTGAGCCAAGCCTATGCTTGGGATACGTTGAACCCAAACCTTAGACACTTTGAAAAAATGATAGAGAAGAAGAAAGAAGGGTAGAGGTATTCTGACAAGCTCGTAAGCCTTTTCTTACATCCATTCGAGAAATTGTCGTCTTTCTATAACCTCACGAATTGCCTATGATGAACTCATCAGGAACAGGAAGTTCCGAAACGTAAAACAACAATAATAAGTTTAAGCATCAGGACGTGAGGTATTACAGGAAGTGTACCTACTAACGAAATACGGAAAAAGCCCAACAGGATGTTGGGCTTTTTTTCATTTTGTATTAATAAATTTCTTTTCCACTTAAGGTATAGAGTCACAAGGTGGAGTGCAAAACCTACAGACAACAAAAAACCCCATAAATCAAATATTCATGAGGTTTAATGATGGTGCCGGCACACGGATTCGAACTGTGGACCTACTGATTACAAGTCAGTTGCTCTACCAACTGAGCTATGCCGGCGATGTGGAATGAATTTTACAGTTTCTTAGAAAAAATACAAGCCAAAAAATGAGCATTTAAATTTTTTCGTTCTATTTCTAAATGCTTATACAGTTTGGCTTAAAAATGATTTAGGATTTCAGCACATAAATAAAAGAATCAACATGTTCACCACTATTTAAAGTGACTTGCACAGGTACTCTTTCATATCCTTCGCCTTCAAAATCATCAAGCAATTTCCAGTTTGCATCTAAATGTTCTGAGCTAAAAACAAAACCTTGAACTTGATTGGTAGTTTCACCAAGTACAATTCCCGGATAGCCTAAATCTGCTCCCCAACCTTCATTACGCAAGGTTCCATTTACCCAACCTTCTGACCATTGTCCGCCAATATTTTCAAGTATATGTGCATTAGGACGACCTGGGCCTAAAGTGCCATAAACAAATAAACTCGACATGTGATTTTCCTCTAATTTAAAAAATTAATGTGCTTTCGCGCGTGTGGTGTAAACCGCTAAAAATATCCCCACTAATGAAAGTACGACGGTTAAAGCTACAATCGCATTCCATCCACCGTGTAGCCAGAACCAACCACCCGCTGAGCCGACAATACTTGAGCCCATATAGTAAAAAAGTAAGTAGAGAGAACTGGCGTGGGCTTTAGCTTGTTTGCTTTCAGCACCCACGGAACTACTCGTAAGTGAGTGGGTAATAAAGAAGCCTGTGGTAATAAATGCGATGCCAATGATAATGCCGAAAAGAGGAGTAAGTAGGGTCATGAGACTACCCACAATCATGAGTGCAAAGCCACTCATCATCATGGTTTTTTTACCGAAACGCTCGGCTAGCGTTCCTGCCAATGATGAAGACACCATACCAAAGCTATACGACAAGAAAATAAGGCTAATTTGTGTTTGACTGAGTGAATAAGGCGCTCCACTTAAACGGAAAGTGGCATAGTTAAACAGGGTCACAAACACACTGGTGAGCAAGAACCCAATGGCAAACAGGCATAATAATTTTGTATTGGTTAAATGGTTACGCCACATTTGCATGTGAAAGCCTAAATTCAGTCCTTTTTTCTGTACAAAATTACGTGAGGCTGGCAGTAGATTGACGAAGGCGATTGAGCAAATAAAACAGATTGCGCCCAGTAAACCTAAAGCTGTGCGCCATGAAAAATACTCAATTAAAATACCCATGCCGACACGGCCCATCATGCCACCAAAGGCCGTACCTGCAATATATAAACCCATAGTTTTACCCAAGTGTTCAGGTGCAATTTCTTCGGCAATCCAAGCCATCGTCACTGCGGGTACTCCACCGAGCAGCAAACCCTCTATGGCGCGTGCTATCAGCAAACTGTGCCAGTTCGGTGTAAACATTGAGACAATATTTAAAATTGCGGCACATAACATTGATGTAAAGATCACGCCACGACGGCCAATCGCTTGTGAAAAGGCACTTGATAGCACAATTGAAATGGCTAAAAAGGCAGTCGTTAATGACAGGGCTAAAGAGCTACTCGCAGGGCTAATTTGGAAACTTTGACTAAATGCAGGCAACAGCGGCTGTACACAATAAATCAGTGAGAAGCTAGCAAAGCCAACCAAGAATAAAGCGAATCCTGCATGCTTATAGGCTTTAGTGCCTTTGTGAATCCACTCGCGGGAAAGAAGAGACGTCGCCTCAGTGTCTAAGGTGCTGGGTGTAGATGAAGAGCTCATATCATAACCATGACAGAAAGAAAGTACAGCGCTTTGAGGGGCATGCTGCATCGAGAAAATTCGATAAATTAAAATTAGCAATTTGGAAGGTATTTTTCTAATATATTTAACAATAGGTCATGATATGTTTTATATATAGCGATGGAACTCAGACATATACGCTACTTTTTAGCGGTAGCAGAAGAAAAAAACTTTACTAAAGCTGCGCAGCGCTTAAACATGAGTCAGCCGCCTTTAAGCATGCAAATAAGGGACTTAGAAGAAGAGCTAGGTGCAGATTTATTTATTCGATCTCCGCATGGGGTGGAGTTAACCGAAGCAGGGCTTGCCTTTTTTAATGCCATTCAGCCTGTACAGCAGCGTGTAGAAGATGCAGCGAACCTTGTTAAACAAGTGGCAAATGGCGAAGTCGGCCAATTACGATTAGGTTTTACAGGCACTTCAATGCTGAACCCTTTAATTCCTAAATGCGTTCGCTATTTTCAGCAGCAATACCCGAAAGTAAATTTAAAGCTTGAAGAAGCCAATACCTTACTTCTCATCGATTTATTGCTTGAGGATCGTTTAGATGTCGCGATTATTCGCTCACCTCGCAACATTCCAGACAGTTTAATTATTCAAGAATTATTGGCAGAGCCACTCATTGCTGCTTTGCCTTCCGAGTCTTTTCAACTCGACGATGCATCATCAGAAATTGATTTAACGGCACTACGAGAGCTTGATTTTATTGTCTCGCCGCCTTCCATTAGCGCAGGGCTTTTTGATGCGATTAAACAAGCCTGCCATGAACGTGGTTTTGAACCGAAAATTGGACAAAATGCTCCGCAAATTGTGTCTATTTTATCGTTAGTATCTGCAAATTTAGGGGTGTCTTTGGTGCCAGAGTCGACCAAACAATTGCAAATACAGGGCGTGGCTTATCGCTCTTTAAAAGCGCCTGTACCTACGGTGGGTTTAGGGCTTGCTTATAAAAAACATAACCCTTCACAAATGGCGATTAACTTTGCCAGTGTGGTACAAGTAGCTTGTCACCACGCAGAGGAATATCAATGAAATCGGCTAGCTTGTTTTTGGTGCTCTATTCATTAGAACAATGCCTAAAATAATAAAAATCGCGCCATATAAAAAAGATAAAGTCGGCTGTTCATGAATGAAAACCCATGCCATAAGCGCTGCGAAAATAGGTTCAGAAAGCTCGGTCACTTGTACCTTTGCGGCACTCATATAAGACAACGCTTTGGTGGTGCAGAAAAAGCCGAGTATGGTCGGCAGAACAGCTAAGCCAATCAAACCTAAAACAATGTCACTATTAAAATTAATACTATTAAAATTTATTAAAAATGGAACTGCAAGATAAACACTGCCAAAAAGTAATAAATACTTGGTTAGAAACAGCCCGCCGTTTAATTTGAACTTTTTAACTAAAACCGAAAATAGGCCATAACCTGTGCCCGCAATAGAAGCATTGATCAGCATTAAGAGGCTATTTTCGCCTTTCCACGAAATGATACTAATACCCGCAATTGCCAATAATGTTCCAATAAGAGAGTGAACGTAGATACTTTCTTTTAAAATAAATCGACCAAAAAATAGGGCAGAGATGGCAGCCGAAGCCATGAGTACCACCACAACATTGGCCGCAGCACCGTGGTTGTAGGCAATGGTCTCGAAAAAGAATAAAGAGAAAATCCCTAAAAAAGCACATATGGCAATTTGGGTAAAAACGCTGAGTTTACTTGGCGTGCTGCTAATAAAAGCAATCTTTTGGCTAACAGGCACTTTAAATAAAAACACACTTAAAAAGAAAAAGGCGATGATGGTTTTTAAAAAGGCAATATCTTGTGGGCTTAAGCCACTGTGCATGAGTAATTTACTAATTACACCAATAGAAGCATTAAGTGCAGCCGCACAAAGTGCAAATAGGGTTCCAATAATTAAATTATTCACGCCTATAATTCTTCCTAAGTTTTACGCATGCAGTCTACAATATTTTTTGGATGAATATTCAACAAAAATAACCAATTAACGCTTAATATTCTCAACGATTTATTCTGAATTAATTTAATAAACTTTATAAAAATCTAAACGCTTCTAATAGAGTTTTGTTTCAGAGAATTGTGATTTATAGAACTAGCTCATATTATAT
>NZ_JABVBF010000180.1 GCF_013344765.1 Acinetobacter lactucae | reverse complement strand
TGAAAGTACTTACTGGTTCTCCAGAAAAGTACAGCCTGATGTAATTTCAGAATTTATTAAGTTTAGAGGTTTGGGTTTAAAATGATGAGTTTCTCAGTCTTAAGCTCTATTTATCATAAAGAACATCCATTACATTTTAATTCATGTATGGAAAGTATTTGGGATAAACAAACTTTAAAACCTACAGAAATTGTTTTAATTGAGGATGGTCCTTTAACATCTGAATTAGATCAAATTATTGCTAAATGGCAAGAAAAACTAGGTACAGTTCTTCGTGTTAAAAAACTTGAACAAAATGTTGGAACAGGTAAGGCAAAAAATATTGGATTGCAAGAATGCACCTATGACATTGTTTGTATTGTTGATACAGATGATATTTATGTGCCAGAAAGATTTGAAAAACAAATCAAATTTTTAGAAAAAAACCCTGATGTATCAATTGTAGGTGGACAAATTCTTGAGTTTGTTGAGGATACTCAAAATCCGACAGGTATGCGTAACGTTCCTTTATCAAATGAAGATCTAAGAAATTATGCAAAGAAGCAAAGCCCATTTAATAATATGACAATTACCTATCGAAAGTCCCATATTCTCGAGGTTGGTGGCTATCAACATCATTTGTGGATGGAAGACTATAATCTCTTTTTACGGGTGATCGCCAAGGGGCATAAAATTCAGAATTTACCAGATGTATTGGTTTATGCACGTATCGATAATGGTATGCATGGACGTCGTAAAGGTTTCCAATATATTAAAAGTGAAAAACAGTTACTAGATTTAAAAAAACAACTAAAGTTACAAAATCCTCTATATGCTAACATGCTGTTTCTGATACGGTCTGCGTTTAGACTGCTACCAGCAAATTTATTGGGTAAAATTTATAATACCTTTCTTCGTAAAGATATTAAAAAATGAGTGAATGAAAATATGAAGCGTTTAGTAGACATAGTCATTTCTTTAATAGCTTTAACTGTTCTGTCGCCAATATTTCTGATTGTTGCTTATAAAGTCCGTAAAAATTTAGGGTCACCCATATTCTTTTATCAAGAGAGACCTGGAAAGGACGGGAAATTATTTAAAATGATTAAATTCCGTTCGATGAAGGACGCTTTTGATGCTCAAGGAAACCCATTGCCAGATGAGGCTCGTATAACTCCATTTGGTCAAAAATTGCGCTCTACGAGTCTAGATGAAATGCCGCAATTGATTAATGTGCTTAAAGGTGACATGAGTGTAGTGGGACCTCGTCCAATGCTTAAAGACTTTGTTGCATTATATTCACCAGAGCAGGCGCGTCGTTTAGAAGTGCGTCCAGGAATGACAGGCCTTGCTCAGGTAAGTGGGCGTAATGAGCTCGATTATGAAGAGCGATTTAAGTGTGATGTGTGGTATGTCGACAATCACAATGTTTGGGTTGACTTTAAAATTATGTTTAAAACAGTCAAAGTGATGACTAAACGTGAAGGCATTAACGCGCCAGGACATGTTGGACCATCTTTATTTAAAGGTAATGATGCTCCAGAAAATGTTGATTCTTCTGTAAAGTAAATTTTATATCTTGAAATCTTTGTTATGATCAAAAAAGCAGTTTTACCAGTAGCCGGTCTAGGCACACGTTTTTTACCAGCAAGTAAGTCAATCCCAAAGGAAATGGTGACTGTTGTTGACCGTCCAGCCATTGAATATGTGGTGCGTGAGGCAGTTGAAGCAGGAATTGAACAAATTATTTTGGTAACTCACTCTTCAAAAGCATCAATTGAAAATTATTTTGATCGAAACTTTGAACTAGAAACCACATTAGAGCAAAAAAAGAAATTTGATTTACTTGCAGAAATTACCCAAATTGTTCCACCTCATGTGAGTGTTGTAAGTGTAAGACAACCTCAGCCTTTAGGTTTAGGGCATGCGGTTTTATGTGCAAAGAGCATTGTTGGTCAAGATGATTTTGCCGTGTTATTACCAGATGTGTTGGTGAAAGACGACTCGGGCCGAAATGATTTAACCCGTATGATTGCACGTTATGATGCAATTCAAGCCGCACAAATTATGGTAGAAGCTGTACCTGATAACCTTGTTGATCAATATGGGATTGTAGATGTAGCGCATAGCCCTAATGAGGGTGAAAGTATTGCGATGCAAGGCATTGTTGAAAAACCTCCTGTTGGCTCTGCACCTTCTAATCTTTCTGTGGTTGGTCGCTATATATTACCTGCAAAAATTATGCAACTTTTGGAGAATACACCAAAAGGTGCAGGTAATGAAATTCAGTTAACAGATGCGATTGCGATGTTACAAGAAACAGATATTGTTGAAGCCTATCGTATGCAAGGCCAAACTTTTGACTGCGGTAGTAAGGTCGGTTATTTAAAAGCTGTATTACATTATGGAATTCAACATCCTAAATTAGGGTCGGAATTTAAACAGCTAATTCAAGAGCTTAAGTTGTAATATTGTGTAGTTCTACTTAAGTATTTGTAAAAACTGCTGAATATAATAAACAATCAATATATTCTCTTCCCTTAACGGGAAGAGAAGTCTATAGAATATTAAAAAATCAGGTGTGCAATGAAAATCGCAGTGTTTGGAACCACCTTACACGCTGGTGTAATGGCAGCATTACTAGCTGAATATGGTAATCAGATTTATTGGTGCACAAGTGTCACCTGCGAAGAAAATATTTCTGTACTTTCCTATCAAGATCAAGAAGTTAATAATTATTTGAATAAACAAAGAAAATCGGGTTTTTTACAAGAAAGTCCTTTTTCTGCTATTCCTCTTGATGTTGAGGTTTATTTATTCTGCTTTAGTCCCACACAAATTCAACTTGCCTTAAATACGGTTGAGAAGTTAAGTCAACGTCCTATTGTTCATCCTAGATTAATGGTAAATGGTTCTACATTTGGCTTACATGGAACTGATCAGTTAAAAAAATATTTACCTAAAGACGAGTGGGTTTATTTTCCTGATGTAATTCAAGAGGGAAATGCCATTAACAGTGTATTGAATGTAAAGCATGTCATTGTTGGTGTTGAGTCCAATCATGCACGGGATACAATGCAAGAGCTGTTACGCCCATTTTTCCGTTTTAGTTATCAATACTTATTTATGCCGATCTTGGATGCTGAATTTACCAAACTTAGTATTTCTGGCATGTTGGCGACTCGCATTAGTTATATGAATGACTTAGCTATGGTGGCCGAGAAACTCGGTATTGATATCGCTAACGTGAAACATGGTATTGCCGCCGATACACGTATTGGTGCGGCTTATTTGTCCGCTGGAGTAGGTTTTGGCGGTGAAAATTTTTCGCATGATATTTTAACCCTTTCAAGTGCTGTTTCTGAAACTGGGGCGAAAAGTCGCCTTTTAGAGCAGGTATGGGCGATTAATGAACAACAAAAAGAAATTTTATTCCGTAAGCTATGGAATTATTATCATTGTAGTTTGAATGGTAAAACCGTGGCTATTTGGGGAGCATCTTTCAAAGAAAATACCTCAAGCATACATAACTCGCCAATTCATATTTTATTAGCTGCATTGTGGGCGCAAGGTGTAACAGTACGTTTGCATGATCCTCAAGCTTTAGATGAAATTGCCGCTACCTATGGTGACCGTGAAGATTTAGTACTGTGTACTGATCAATATGAGGCTGCTCAAGGCGCACATGCTTTATGTTTGGTTACTGCATGGAAACAGTACTGGAGTCCAGACTTTAAGCAGTTACAACAATTAATGCAACATCCTTTAATTTTGGATGGGCGTAATATTTATGACCCAGCATATGTAAAGGCTAAGGGCTTTGCTTATGAAGGAGTAGGTCGTTTATGAGTAAATCTATCGAGAAATTTCCTAAAGAATTGGTTTCACCTTTACTAAAATTACAGTTAATGGGTGAGAGAAATTCAAAGTTACAGATAAAAGAATTGTTCGCTTCAGAACCAGATCGCTTTCAACAATATTCTATAAAATTTGATCCATTGGTTTTTGATTATAGTAAGCATCGTGTTACTAAAGAAATTTTGGAACAATTGATTGCTCTTGCGAAAACTAAACAACTAAATCATTGGATTGAGCGTCTTTTTTCACAAGACAAAGTAAATTGTACAGAGCAACGTGCAGCAATGCATTGGGCACTGCGCTTGCCAGCTGATTACTCAAAGTTTCCAGAGTTGACGGCTCAAGTCCATAGCCAGTTGCAACGTATGTATGCCTTAGTGGAGAAGATCCATGCCGGCCAATATCGCGGTGCAACTGGTGAAGTGATTCAAGATGTTGTCAATATTGGTGTGGGGGGCTCTGATTTAGGCCCACAAATGGTCACCCATGCGTTGTCAGATTTTAAAGTGAAAACGGCTAAGCCTTTAAATGTTCATTTTGTATCGACAATGGATGGTAGTCAGTTATCGGAGTTGCTTCATCAACTTCGTCCAGAAACAACTCTATTTATTATTTCTTCAAAATCTTTTGGAACGATTGATACTTTATCAAATGCCCAAACTGTACGTCAGTGGCTTGAAAAAGCCTTGGGAACACATACTCGAGTTTTAAGAAGTCATTTTGTTGGTGTATCAACAAAAGCAGATAAAATGACTGAATGGGGGATTGCCCCAGAAAATCAGTTACTGCTTTGGGATTGGGTAGGTGGCCGTTACTCATTATGGTCATGTATTGGTTTGCCTATTGCGTTGAGTATTGGGGTTGAGGGTTTTCAGCAACTCTTAGCAGGCGCTCATACTGTCGATGAGCACTTTCAAAATACAAGTTATGAGCAAAATATTCCTGTTTTAATGGGATTATTAGGTGTTTGGAATAATAATTTTTTAAATATCCAAACTCATGCTGTATTACCCTATGATGGACGCTTAAAGTATTTCGCTGCGTATTTGCAACAGCTTGAAATGGAATCTAATGGTAAATCGGTGCAACGTAGTGGTCAGAAGGTCGAGTTAGATACTTGTCCAATTGTATGGGGTGAAGTCGGACCAAATGCTCAACATGCTTTCTATCAGCTTTTACATCAAGGGACTCAGGCAGTAAGCTGTGACTTTATTGCGCCAGTCCAACGCTATAATGCTGACCACTTTACTTATGTTGAAAATGCTGAGGCTTTGGTAGAGCAGCATCATCTTGCATTATCGAATTGTTTGGCACAATCACGATTATTGGCTTTTGGTAATGAAGCTTTAGACTCAACTGAGTTAGAAAAGCTTCCAATTTATAAACAATATGAAGGAAACCAACCGAGTTCAACCTTATTATTGAAAGAGTTGAATCCATATAGTTTGGGAATGTTAATTGCTTTATATGAGCATAAAGTTTTTGTGCAGTCTGTAATCTGGAATATTAACCCGTTTGATCAATGGGGCGTCGAAAAAGGCAAACAGATTGCTGATCAGCTATTACCTATTTTAAATGGGGTTCAAAATGATCTTTCATCATTAGATGCCTCAACACGTGGATTAATTAAAATATTATTAGGAAAAGTAGATGGCTAAAATCCTAGTTACTGGTGGAGCTGGTTATATTGGTTCACACACCTGTGTAGAGCTTTTAAATGCTGGCCATGAAGTGGTTGTTTTTGACAATCTATCAAACAGTTCTGAAGAGTCATTAACGAGAGTCCAAGATATCACACAAAAGAGTTTAGCTTTTGTTCAGGGTGATATTCGTAATGCAAATGAACTTGATCGCGTGTTTCAGGATCATTCAATTGATGCTGTAATTCACTTCGCAGGTTTAAAGGCAGTAGGTGAAAGTCAGGAAAAACCGCTGATTTATTTTGATAATAATATTGCGGGCAGTATTCAACTCGTTAAGTCAATGGAAAAAGCAGGTGTCTATACACTTGTGTTTAGCTCTTCTGCGACAGTATATGACGAGGCTAATATATCTCCATTAAACGAAGATATGCCAACGGGTATGCCAAGTAATAACTATGGCTATACTAAGCTGATTGTCGAGCAGTTATTGCAAAAACTGTCAGAGTCTAATTCTAAATGGTCGATAGCTTTACTACGCTATTTTAACCCAGTTGGCGCACATAAGAGTGGCCGTATTGGTGAAGACCCACAAGGTATTCCAAATAATTTAATGCCTTATGTGACCCAAGTTGCTGTGGGTCGCCGTGAGAAGCTGTCTATTTATGGCAACGACTACAACACTGTAGATGGGACTGGGGTACGTGACTATATCCATGTCGTCGATTTAGCGAATGCACATTTATGTGCACTAAATAATCGCTTAGAAGCAATAGGTTGCCGCGCATGGAACATTGGCACTGGTAATGGTTCATCAGTTTTGCAAGTTAAAAATACATTTGAGCAAGTTAATGGTGTACCAGTTGCTTTTGAGTTTGCACCACGTCGAGCAGGTGATGTAGCAACATCTTTTGCCGATAACGCTCGTGCAATTGCTGAGCTAGGTTGGCAACCGCAATATGGTTTAGAGGATATGCTTAAAGATAGTTGGAATTGGCAGAAGCAGAATCCAACGGGGTATAAGTTTTAAGCTTTTATTAATAACCAATTAGAAAGTGGATACTAGCTATATTATATCCACTTTCTAATATAGCAAATTTTAATAAAATATTAAGTTATTCTTTTTCCTATCTTAATTAAGGGTTTCTCATAAAAAATGTAGGCTAGCTTGGCTACGATGAGTGTGATAATAATAGTGGAAGTTATAATAAAAAGAGAGTTGGAGGTTATTTTTGCTAACATGATGTAGTAGTATACGAGAGGGTGAAGAAGGTAAATTCCATAAGTAGTTTCTCCTAAGTTTGCAAAAAAAAATGTAAATATATTAGTTTTTTTATAATTTAATTTATAAAATCCTAGTGTTAATAAAAT
>NZ_JABVBF010000017.1 GCF_013344765.1 Acinetobacter lactucae | reverse complement strand
CTTTAAAGCAGCTTTTTTATTGATTTATAAACAATGGCTCATTTTTTATAAAACTTGAGCCATTTTTATTTAAAACTGAGCTAACTTCATTCTGTTTAATTATAAAGTTCATGCTACAATATGCCGCAATCTTAGCACGGCTTAAAAGCCCTAATTTATAGGACCCCCGCTAATGTTTGCCAATATTTCCATTTCTGAATTTGATCCAGAATTAGCTCAAGCAATTGCTTCTGAAGGTGAGCGTCAAGAAGCACATATCGAGTTAATTGCATCTGAAAACTATTGCTCTCCTGCTGTGATGGAAGCGCAAGGATCAAAACTTACGAACAAATATGCAGAAGGTTATCCAGGCAAACGCTATTATGGCGGTTGCGAGTATGTGGATATCATCGAGCAAATGGCGATTGATCGTGCTAAAGAACTTTTTGGTGCAGATTACGCAAACGTTCAACCACACGCTGGTTCACAAGCTAACTCTGCTGTTTATTTAGCGCTTCTTAACCCGGGCGATACCGTTTTAGGTATGAGCTTGGCTCACGGTGGTCACTTGACTCACGGTGCAAAAGTAAGCTTCTCTGGTAAAACTTATAATGCGGTTCAATACGGTCTAAACGCTGAAACTGGCGAGATCGATTACGAAGAAGTTGAACGTTTAGCGTTAGAGCACAAGCCACGTATGATCGTTGCTGGTTTCTCTGCTTATAGCCGTGTTGTAGATTGGCAACGTTTCCGTGACATCGCGGACAAAGTTGGCGCTTACCTTTTTGTTGATATGGCTCACGTTGCAGGTCTTGTTGCTGCTGGTGTATATCCAAACCCAGTTCAAATTGCTGACGTAACGACAACTACGACTCACAAAACACTTCGTGGTCCACGTTCTGGTTTAATCCTTGCGAAAGCGAATGAAGAAATCGAGAAAAAACTTCAATCAGCTGTATTCCCTGGTAACCAAGGCGGTCCATTAATGCATGCGATTGCTGCTAAAGCAATCTGCTTCAAAGAAGCAATGTCTGATGACTTCAAAGCTTACCAACAACAAGTTGTGAAAAATGCTCAAGCAATGGCTGAAGTATTCATCGCTCGTGGTTACGATGTTGTTTCTGGCGGTACAGACAACCACTTATTCTTGTTATCTTTAATCAAGCAAGATGTAACTGGTAAAGATGCAGATGCTTGGTTAGGTGCTGCTCACATTACTGTTAACAAAAACTCAGTTCCAAATGACCCACGTTCTCCATTTGTGACTTCTGGTATCCGTATCGGTACACCAGCAGTAACAACTCGTGGTTTTGGTGAAGCTGAAGTTCGTGAACTTGCTGGTTGGATCGCTGACGTGATTGACAGCAAAGGTGACGAAAAAGTTATTGCTGAAGTAAAAGCGAAAGTTGAAGCTGTTTGTGCAAAATTCCCTGTATATGCACAATAAGTTGTAAATATAAAAAAAGCGCCATATGGCGCTTTTTTTATGTCAAGTTAATTGGGTGAAGTAGCCTGCCATCCGCCTCCTAATGCGCGGATTAAATCTACGCTAGCCCTCATTCTACTGCCGTTCAGCTGTGCTGAAAGTTGTTCTTGTTGCAATATAGTCCGATCCGAATCAATCACATCAAGATAGCTAATGGCACCTTCTCGATAACGTAGATGAGAAAGCTGGTTTGCATGACGAGAAGAGGAGAGCGCTTGATTTTGAGCCTGAATTTGCTGATCGAGAATTCTTTGATCAGATAAACCATTTTCAACTTCGCGAAATGCATTCAGTACAGTTTGGCGATAATTCGCAACGCTTTCTTCATAGGCAGCTCGTGCTTGTGCAACGCCAGCCTTCCGTTGTCCGCCATCAAATAATGGCAAAGATAAAATAGTGCCTGCAACTGGACCAAGTAAGAATGTACGGCTCGACCATTTACCTAAATCACCTAAACTTGATGATTCATAACCGAGTGCACCTGTCAGGTCTAGTTTCGGGAAGAAAGCAGCGCGCGCAATTCCAATACGCGCATTATCTGCTGCCATAGCACGTTCGGCAGCAGCAATATCAGGTCGTCTTTCAAGTAAAGCTGAAGGTAAACCTGCTGGCAGATGGAGGCTGTTTGCAGTTAAAGGTTCAATTGCCAAGCTAAAATCAGCAGGTGTTTTGCCTAACAATACTGCAAGTGCATGCTCTGCATTAGCTCTGTTACGAGCAATGTTCAGTGCATTGGTTTGTGCTGTAGCCAGTTCAGTCTGTGCGCGAGAAACGTCTAATTCACTGACTAAACCATTTCTAAAGCGTGTTTGAACTAAGTCGCGTGTTTCGCTAAGCAGTTTAATAGTGCGATTATAAATTGCTTGTTCAGCATCTAACTGACGAATGAGAAAGTAACCTTGGGCAACATCTGCTTGCAAAGCTAAAAGCGCCGATTGATATAGAGCTTCTTGCTCTTGTAAATCAGCTGTTGCTGCATTGACACTACTGGCAATACGGCCAAATAAATCGAGCTCATATGAAACATTGGCTTGAGCGCGCCATAAGGTTTGTGCAGACGTATGAGCATTGTCATCTAGACCCAATGAAGCGGGAGATGGCTTTTGACGAGTTGGGCCAAAGCCAGCACCAATACTTGGTAATCGTTCAGCTTGTGCTGCTGAACGTATTGCACGTGAAGCTTGAATATTAGCCGCTGCCGCTTTAAGACTCTGGTTTCCGGAAATGGCTTGTTGTTCTAGCTCATTTAATTGAGCATCATTAAAAACACGCCACCATTCACCTCGGGCCTGCTGATCAGCAGGTTGGGCAATTTTCCAATTCTTGTCTTCAAGTTGAGCATCAGACTCTTTAAATTTGACTGGAACTATCACCTTTGCAGGTTGATATTCCGGAGCCAAAGAGCAGCCTGCAAGGAGCAGGCTTCCCATGAGTGAGGACAATAATAAGCTTTGTTTTGCTGTAGCCATTAAATATCCTCCTTAGTGGTCATGTGGGGTAGATAAAGGTGCTTCATGAACGGCTGCCGAATGTAATTTATGTTTACTGTTCAGGGTACGAATCAGCACATAAAAGGCAGGAGTCAGGAATAAACCAAACAACGTTACACCAATCATGCCGAAGAACACTGCAATACCCATGGCATGACGCATTTCAGAGCCTGCACCAGTTGAGGTAACCAGTGGTACGACACCCATAATGAATGCAATAGAAGTCATTAAAATTGGGCGTAAACGTAGACGACTTGCTTCAACAGCTGCTTTAAAGGCAGTTGCACCTTGCATTTCGAGTTCCCGTGTAAATTCGACAATTAAGATGGCATTTTTACAGGCCAGCCCGACCAGTACCATCAGACCAATTTGGGTAAAGATGTTGTTATCTCCGCCTGTCAGCCAAACGCCCGTCAGAGCCGCCAAGATTCCCATAGGTACAATTAAAATTACAGCTAAAGGCAAAGTTAGACTTTCGTATTGAGCAGCTAAAACCAAGAACACGAGTAAGACACTAATTGGGAATACCCAGAGGCCTGCATTACCGGCCAAGATTTTTTGGTAAGTTAAATCTGTCCATTCAAACTTGATACCACGTGGTAGAGTTTGAGCTGCAATACGTTCAACCGCAGCTTCTGCTTGGCTAGATGAATAACCCGGTGCAGGGCCACCGTTAATATCGGCTGATGTGTAGCCGTTATAACGAACGACCATTTCTGGACCGTAAGTTTGAGTTACATTCACCAATGAAGATAACGGTACCATTTGTCCGGCACTGTTACGGGTTTTAAGCTGCAAAATATCTTCAGGGTTAGCACGGAAAGGTGCATCGGCTTGCGCTCGAACCTGATAAACACGCCCAAAGCGGTTAAAGTCGTTAACGTACTGAGAACCTAAATAAATTTGCATGGTGTTGAAAACATCTGTCACAGCAACACCTTGCTGTTTAGCTTTGACACGATCCAAATCTACGTTTAGTTGAGGTACGTTAATTTGATAACTTGAGAACATTGGACCAAGTTCAGGAGCTGATTGAGCTGCTTTCATAAAGTTTTGTGCAGCATCATTTAACGCTGAATAGCCTAAGGCACCTCGGTCTTCAAGTTGCAGTTTAAAACCGCCCATCGTACCTAAGCCCATCACGGGTGGCGGTGGGAAAACTGCAATATAGGCATCTTGAATGGCTGAGTATTTCTGGTTGAGCGCACCTGCAATTGCATTTGCAGATAAGTCTTTCGCCTTGCGTTCATCGAATGGCTTTAAGGTCACAAAGACAATACCGGCGCTTGAGCTGTTGGTAAAACCGTTAATTGATAGGCCAGGGAAGGCAACAGCACTTTCTACACCAGGTTGTTTAAGTGCGGTGTCACTCATTTTACGAATGACAGCTTCGGTACGATCTAATGAAGCGCCGTTTGGCAGTTGAGCAAAGCTAATCAAATATTGCTTGTCCTGTGCAGGAACGAAACCGCCTGGAACAATATAGGAAATACCAACGGTTAAACCTAAAAGTGCTGCATAGACACCCATTGCTGATGCTTTATGGGAAATAACACGACTCACACCTTTACCATAGTTATCTGACGCACGTGTAAATACGCGGTTAAACAGCGCAAAGAAACGTCCGAATACACGGTTCATAATGCGTGTTAATGCATCAGGTTTAGCATCATGTCCTTTAAGTAACATGGCAGCTAGAGCAGGTGAGAGCGTCAGTGAGTTAAATGCCGAAATAACAGTTGAAATGGCAATGGTCATGGCAAATTGTTTATAAAATTGCCCTGTTAAGCCTGTCATAAAAGCAAGTGGAACGAACACGGCAACGAGCGTTAAAGCAATGGCAATAATCGGCCCGCTCACTTCTCGCATCGCGCGATAAGTTGCATCTCTTGGGCTTAAGCCTGCTTCAATATTCCTCTCGACATTTTCGACGACCACAATCGCGTCATCGACCACAATCCCGATGGCAAGTACCATCCCGAATAGTGATAGCGCATTGATTGAGTAACCAAAAGCAAGCATGAGTGCAAATGTACCAATAATTGAAACCGGTACGGCAAGCAATGGAATGATTGAGGCACGCCATGTTTGTAAGAATAAAATAACAACTACAACAACCAGTGCAATTGCTTCAAGTAAGGTATGAACGACTGCTTTAATACTTGCACGTACGAATTGAGTCGGGTCATACACAATGTCGTATTTAATTGAAGATGGGAAATCTTTTGAAAGCTCCTTCATCGTGTCGCGCACTTGGTCGGAAACTTGTAAAGCATTGGCACCCGGTGCTTGGAAAATTGGAATCGCAACTGCTTGTTTGTTATCAAGTAATGAACGCAATCCATATTGTGAGGCTGCAAGTTCAACGCGTGCAACATCACCCAATCGGGTGACCGCGCCATCTGGTGCAGTTTTTAAAATAATATCGGCAAATTCTTGTTCGGTGGTTAAACGACCTTGAGCATTGACTGAGAGCTGTAAGGGTGAATTACTTGGTGATGCACCGATTGTACCCGCTGCTACCTGAATGTTTTGTTCACGGATTGCAGTCACAATTTCAGTTGCTGTAAGGTTACGCTGTGCCACCTTTTGTGGGTCGAGCCACACACGCATCGCGTAGTCACCAGAACCAAATAAACCAACTTCACCCACACCTTGTAAACGTGCCAAACGGTCTTTTACGTTAAGCACCGCGTAGTTACGTAAGTAGGTCATGTCATAGCGACTATCTGGTGAGGTCAGATGTACAACCATGGTTAAGGTCGGTGAGCTTTTTAGTGTGGTGACACCTAAACGTTGCACATCTTCAGGCAAACGAGGTAAGGCCTGTGACACACGGTTTTGAACCAATTGTTGCGCTTTGTCTGGGTCAATGCCGAGCTTAAAGTTCACCGTAATGGTGAGGTTGCCGTCACTGTTTGCCTGAGATTGCATATACAGCATGTCTTCTACACCGTTGATTGATTCTTCAAGCGGAGAGGCAACGGTTTCAGCAATCACTTTCGGGTTCGCACCCGGATATTGAGCGCGAACCACCACAGACGGGGGAACAACTTCTGGATATTCAGAAATCGGTAGCTGGAATACCGAAAGCAGACCGGCGAGTAAAATCAATACTGATAAAACACCAGCAAAGATCGGCCGATCAATAAAAAATTTAGAGATATTCATATGTGATTAACCTTTTGCCGGAGTTGATGTTTTATCTGTTGGCTGAGGTTGAGGAGTAGTGCTGTTAGCTGTGATTTGTGCATTCGGCATAGGAACGAGATGTGGTGTAACAGGGTCACCTGGACGAATCCGCTGTAAACCATTCACTACAATACGATCACCCGCTTGTAATCCGCTATTCACGATTTGCAAGCCATCTTGTTGTGCTCCGATTTTTACTTCACGGTAAGCCGTTTGATTTTTAGCATCGACGACCACAACAAAGCGTTTATCTTGATCTACCCCGATCGCGGTTGGGCTAATCAGAATTGCTGAGCGAGGTTGACCACCGCCTAAACGAATTCGTGCATATAAGCCCGGTAATAAAACTCCGTTTGGATTATCAAAGGTCGCGCGGACACGAATCGTACCTGAGGTTGCATCTAGGTTATTGTCGATTGAATTGATTGTACCTTCACGAGTGAAGCCTGTTTCATTGGCAAGTCCCATATAGACAGGAACTTGTGTTGAATTACGCTGGTTACTGATGTATTTCAGGTAAGTTTGCTCATCAACATCGAAAGATGCATAGAGACGAGAGACAGATACTAAACTTGTTAAGACCTGTGCGCCGTTACCTGCAGAAACTACATTGCCGACGGTGACTTCAGCTCGTGAAATTCTGCCGCTGACTGGTGCAGTAATACGAGTGTATTCAAGATTTAAGCGGGCAGATTGAACGGCTGCTCTAGCGGCTTGCAGGTTAGCACTGGCTGAACGCGCATCATTTTCAGCTAAATCTAGCTCTTGACGTGATACAGCATTACTTTGGATTAAACGTTGAATACGAGAAAGATTAGAACTCGTATAAGTCACTTGTGCTTCAGCCGAAGCAAGTTGTGCTTGGGCACGATTGAGTTCTGCTTCGAAAGGGCGCGGGTCAATAGTAAAAAGTAAGTCGCCTTTTCTAACCAGACTTCCATCTTTGAAGTGAACGGCAATGAGTTTGCCGGAAACTTGAGGCCGAATATCGACTTGATCAATTGCTTCTAAACGACCGGAGTATTCTTGCCAATCGGTAATGGTTTTGCTAATGACATTCGAGATATCAACAGTTGCAGCTTGTTGGGCAGTGGTCGGTGCAGCTTTTGCATCGGCATTTTCGTGTAAAAACATAAAGCTGCCTCCTGTTGCCAAAATGGCGACAAAGATGGCAGACAGTGTGAACTGTTTGCGAGAAAATGACATGAGGTGCTCCTAGTTATTTGGGTACCTGTTTTCAGACTTTTAGTTTTGGTCCGTATGGGAGAAACAGGGTTTATGGGATGGACGGAGCATAAAAGTTTGTCAATCACGAATAAATATATTAAATTTGATAACACTATTCGTATTTTTATAACAATTGATGTGTTTAATTAAAAAATGCATTAATTGATAGGAGTGTGCGTGTGGATCTATTTCATGCCATGAGAGTATTTAATAAAGTTGTCGAAACAAATAGTTTCAGTTTAGCAGCTGATAGTTTAGGCCTACCGCGTGCTTCTGTGACCACAACCATTCAGGGTTTAGAGAAACATTTACAAGTTAGGTTGCTTAACCGAACGACTCGTAAACTTAGTTTGACACCAGATGGGGCGGTTTATTATGAACGTTCTTCGCGAATTTTAGCTGATGTTGAAGATGTAGAGTCTACTTTTCATGATTCGGAGCGTGGGCCAAGAGGTCGATTACGTATTGATGTTAAAGCTTCGATTGGGCGCATGATCTTAATTCCAATGCTCTGTGATTTCCACACACGTTATCCAGATATTGATTTGGTGATTGGAATGAGTGATCGCCCCGTCGATTTGGTACAAGATGCGGTGGACTGTGTCATCCGTATTGGCCAGTTGAAAGATTCAAGTTTGGTTGCACGTCGTATTGGAACAATTCAGTGTGTGACGGTTGCCGCACCACGTTATTTAGCAGAGCATGGCGAACCCAAAATTATTGATGACCTAAAAAAACATCAGGTTGTGCATTACTTTAACAGTCGTACCGGACGCAATATCGACTGGGATTTTATGGTGGATGATGAAATCCATAGCGTCGGTGTGAAAGGGCGTGTTTCTGTCAATGATGGTGATTCATATATTGATTTGGCAGTACAAGGTTTCGGCTTAATTCAATGTCCACGTTTCATGGTTGCCGACCATCTGGAGTCGGGAGCTTTGAAAGAGGTTCTTACAGAGTGGCGTCCAGCACCAATGCCAATTTCTGTTGTTTATTTACAGAATCGACATTTGTCACCCAAAGTTCGTGTGTTTGTAGATTGGGTAGCTGAATTATTTGCGGGTTGCCATCTATTAAGTGGTTGTTCAATGTCATTGGACCAAAAATGTGAATTTGCCAGTGCAAAAGAGCATAACCACGAATATACCATTCGGACATTGGTCGAAAATGAGAATATGGCAGAAGCCTATGCACTCAAAAATTAGCTTCATATTTTGAGTGATTTTTCAACAATTAATCAGTTAATACAATCCACTGTTTAGTCATCTTCATAAATCCTTAATTTATGGTATAGAAATTGCAATTATTTCGGCAGAAGAGTAATTTAGAAATACTCAAATTTTTATCACCTTATTTGGATTTTAAGGAGAAGCTTCAAGATGGCAAGCTTTATGAAAAAAATGTTCGTTTCAACAACCTTAGTTTTGGCTGCTGTTGCAACGAATGTACAAGCAAAGGATTGGAAGGTGATTCGTTTTGGGACTGAGTCCTCTTATGCGCCGTTTGAATATAAAACACCGGATGGTAAGTTAACTGGTTTTGATGTTGATTTAGGTAATGCAATTTGCGCAAAACTCAAAGCGAAATGTGTTTGGGTTGAGAACTCTTTTGACGGGATGATTCCGGCACTTAAAGCGAAAAAGTTTGATGGCATTCTTTCATCAATGACGGTCACTGATGAACGTGCAAAACAAATTGCTTTTACTAACAAAATCTACAATACACCAACACGTATGGTTGCAAAAAAAGGTTCGCCGTTATTGCCTACCGCTGCCTCATTGAAGGGTAAACGTGTCGGTGTACAACAGGGCACAATTCAAGAAACTTATGCTAAAACCTATTGGGCACCAAAAGGTGTAACGGTTGTACCTTATCCAGTCCAAGATTTGATTTATCAAGACATGATGTCAGGACGTTTGGATGCAACTTTACAAGATGCAATTATGGTTGACGGTGCTTTCTTAAAACAACCAAAAGGCAAAAACTTCGCTTTTGCTGGTGGCAATGTGGTTGATGCAAAAACGCTGGGTGTAGGCGCAGCGATTGGTTTACGCAAAGAAGATGCAGATTTGAAAGCCAATATTAATAAAGCACTCGCTGCAATCATTGCAGATGGTACATACAAGAAACTCGAGAAAAAATATTTCTCCTTTAGCATTTACTAATGATGTGAAAAATGTCGGCTTAAAGCCGACATTTTTAGATCTATTCTCATCTCATCAATATTAGATATTGTTTTTAAGGAGAAGATGAGTCATGTTTTTATCTGGCTATGGGCCACTCCTTCTCAGCGGGACATGGATGACCCTACAGCTCGCGCTGTTGTCACTTTTGCTTTCTGTGATTATTGGCTTAATTGGTGCGAGCTCAAAACTCTCTAGTATTAAAATTTTACGTTATATAGCGACAGCTTATACCACGCTTATCCGTAGCGTGCCTGACTTGGTCATTATGCTGTTGTTATTTTATAGCTTGCAGTTGGGTCTCAACCAAATTACTGAAGCACTGCAAATGGACCAAATTGATATTAACCCGTTTGTGGCAGGTGTGATTACTTTAGCATTCATTTATGGTGCATATTTTACCGAGACCTTTCGTGGTGCATTTCAATCGGTTCCAAAAGGCCAAATTGAAGCAGCAATGGCTTATGGTATGACCCCTTGGCAGGTTTTTCACCGTGTATTATTTCCTCAAATGATGCGTTTTGCTTTACCTGGCATTGGTAATAACTGGCAAGTTTTGATTAAGGCAACTGCACTAGTTTCAATTATTGGCCTGACTGATATTGTAAAAATTACGCAAGATGCGGGTAGAAGTACCATGCAACTGTTCTTTTTCAGCATCGTGGCTGCTGCGATCTATTTGGCAATTACCACCGTGTCGAACCTGATTTTAATGTGGCTTGAACGTCGTTATTCTGCTGGTGTGAGGAAGGGACAATTATGATTGAAATCCTTCAACAATATTGGCAGGCATACCTTTGGACTGATGGCCTACAAATGACTGGTGTCGCGATGACGACATGGTTATTGGTGCTTTCTATTGCTATTGGTTTTGTGCTTGCTGTGCCTTTATCACTTGCACGAGTATCAGAGAATCTTTGGTTGCGTGGTCCAGTTTGGTTATTTACCTATGTTTTTCGCGGTACTCCACTGTACATCCAATTGCTGATTATTTATTCAGGTATTTACAGCTTTGATTACGTCCATGAACATCAGACGCTCGATGCATTTTTTCGAGAGGGTATAAATTGCACCATTTTGGCATTCGCGCTCAATACTAGTGCATATACCACTGAAATCTTTGCTGGGGCGATCCGTTCTATTCCACATGGCGAGATAGAGGCTGCACAAGCTTTCGGTATGTCGAAATGGAAACGCTATACCCGCATTATCATTCCGTCGATGTTGCGCCGTGCTTTACCATTTTACGGCAATGAAGTCATTTTAATGTTGCATGCGACAACCATTGCATTTACAGCAACTGTTCCAGACATTTTAAAAATTGCGCGTGATGTGAATGCGGCAACCTATGACACTTTCAATGCTTTTGGAATTGCCGCGGTGTTATATGCGATGTTGGCATTTATTTTGATTTGGATATTTCGTAAGTTGGAAAAACGTTGGTTGGCATTTTTAAAGCCATCGAATCATTAGGAGACATAAATGGAACACGTTGCAAAACTAGTGATTCGTGATTTACATAAGACATTTGGTGATCATGAAGTACTGAAAGGAATATCACTTGATGCAAATGCTGGCGATGTCATTAGTATTATTGGTTCATCCGGTTCAGGTAAAAGTACCTTGCTGCGTTGTATTAACTTTTTGGAACAACCAAGTAATGGCACCATTAAACTTAACGGTGAAAAACTACGCACAGTCTTTGATAAAAAAGGCAATTTAAAAGTCGTTGACCCAAAGCAACTACAAAAAATGCGTACCCAGCTCATGATGGTATTTCAGCATTTTAATTTGTGGTCACATATGACAGTGCTGGAAAATGTCATTGAAGGGCCAATCCATGTACTTGGGGTAAAACGTGCTGAAGCAGAAGAGCGTGCACGGAAATATCTACGCAAAGTTGGTTTACCTGAAAGTGTTGAAAGTAAATATCCGGCATTTTTATCTGGTGGTCAGCAGCAACGTGTAGCGATTGCCCGTGCTTTGGCTATGGAACCGGAAGTGATGTTATTTGATGAACCAACCAGTGCACTTGACCCTGAGTTAGTGGGTGAAGTACTAAAGGTTATGCAGGGCTTGGCTGAAGAAGGACGCACCATGATTGTGGTGACACATGAAATGGGCTTTGCGCGTCATGTATCTAATCAAGTAATTTTTTTGCATCAAGGGAAGATTGAGGAGCAGGGTCATCCTGATGAAGTACTCAATAACCCGAAAAGTGAACGCTTAAAGCAGTTTTTAACGGGCAGTTTAAAATAAGCTGTTCATACCGAGTATGGTGAAATTTTTTATAAAAGATTCTCACCGTACTCGGTTGTTTTTTTAATTATATTTTATAGATGGGTATTTTTAGAAAACACATTAATAATCACAATACCTGCAATCATTAGAGTAAGACCAATGCATGCTGCTAAGTCTAAATGCTGTTTGTAAAATATCCAGCCAATTGCAGAAATTAAAATAATACCCGCGCCAGACCAAATGGCATATGCAATCCCAATCGGAATCGTTTTTAGGGTAAGGGACAATAAATAAAAAGCAATTGCATAGCCCACCACCGTAATGATGGACGGAATAGGAACAGTGAAACCTTGAGATGCTTTTAAAGCTGAAGTTGCAATGACTTCACAAGCAATCGCAATTGCTAAATAAAGATAAGACATGGAAGTTACGCCAGAAAGGGTTTTAATCAATCTATATGAAATGTTGAAATGGTTTAGCAGTTTTAACGATTGTGCAATTTTGGGGGTACAAAATTACCAGTAAATCAAACTAAATTGATCATTTGATTTTATCATTAGCTAGGTAGTTTCAGCTATTTATTCGTTTATTTTATTACTGATCAATATTGTTATAAAGAGGATCAGTGACTTTAGCTTGATCCTCTATAGATCTTTTAAGAATTATATTAGCTGAGCAAATTTAATCCCTTAAATTTCTCTAATAGTTTTTCTTTGTCTTCAATATGCGCAGGGTCTGGTTTAATGCAATCGATAGGGCAAACAGCTTTACAAGTTGGCACATCATAAAAGCCTACACACTCGGTACAACGAAGTGGATCAATCTCATAAACTTTGCTTCCTTCAAAAATAGCGATATTGGGGCATTCTGGTAAGCACATATCACAATTGATACAGTCACTCGTAATCAAAAGTGCCATTTTCAACTCGCTGAATAAGCTAACGTAGAGGCAGTAATACTCTCCTTAGCATGTGGTAAGTTGCGTATGAGTAGGGCATAACTGATATCAACATCTTGTGAGAGTAGAATTTCAACGAAATGCCCTGAACCTTTAGCATCTATAATTGAATTACCTTTTAAATCGCGCATTTCGATTAAGGTAAAGGTGATATTGCCTTGAGGCGTCATCAGCTCAAGTGAGTCACCCACCACAAAACGGTTTTTAACGTCAATGCGAATATAATCGCCGTGACGTTCTAAAACCTCTCCACAAAATTGTTGATAGTCGAAATGTGATGAACCATCAGCATAGTTTTGATATTCGCTATGCACATGGCGTCTTAAAAAGCCTTCGGTATAACCACGGTTTGCCAAACCTTCAAGTTGGGTCATTAAACTTGAGTCAAATGGTTTACCTGCTAAAGCATCATCAATAGCTTTTCGATAAATTTGGGCAGTACGGGCACAGTAAAAATATGATTTAGTACGGCCTTCAATTTTCAGTGAGGCGATCCCCATTTTGGTTAAACGTTCTACATGTTGTACCGCACGTAAATCTTTAGAGTTCATAAAATAGGTGCCATGTTCATCTTCTTCAGCAGCAAACATTTCTTCATCATTGCGCTGTATCAACAGCGTTTGAGCTGAGGCTTTTTCTGATTGTGCTGATGAGCAGCAAGACTTTTCTGGTGTATTCAACTGAGTAACTGGAATCACATCTCCATTTGTATCTTCTTGGGCTTCATGCAACTTATAGTCCCAACGGCAAGCATTGGTACAAGCACCTTGGTTGGCATCACGCTTGTTCATATATCCAGAAAGTAAGCAGCGGCCTGAGTAGGCCATGCATAGAGCGCCATGTACAAAAACCTCGAGTTCAATATCTGGTACGTGTTGCTGGATTTCTTCTATTTCTTCTAATGACAACTCACGAGATAAAATCACACGGCTTAAACCGTACTCTTTCCAAAATTTAACAGTTGCCCAGTTAATTGCGTTGGCTTGAACAGACAGATGAATTTGCACATCAGGAAAATGCTCTCTCACCATCATAATTAAGCCCGGGTCAGACATAATAAGTGCATCTGGTTGCATAGCCACAATCGGTTCAAGATCACGAATAAAGTTTTTTAATTTGCTGTTATGTGGCTGAATATTTACCACAACATAAAACTTTTTGCCCAAAGCGTGGGCTTCATCAATTCCGATTTTTAAGTTGTCATGATCAAAAGCATTATTACGCACACGTAAACTGTAACGTGGTTGGCCGGCATATACGGCATCTGCACCATAGGCAAATGCATAGCGCATATTTTTAAGTGAACCTGCGGGAGAGAGAAGTTCAGTTTTCATAAAATAAAAGGCATAAAAAATATATGGTTTTATTTTATTAACTCCGCATTTTGGATTCAACCTACTGAATTAGTAGGGATTTGACCACTATCCTTTTGTACGGGCAGCATATTTTTTGCTAGCTCTCCTAAGCGCATCAAAGCATTTAACATTTTGGGGTTTAACTCAAAACAAGCTGCAATACGTAAACAATGACTAAAACGTTTATCAGCCGAACATAAAATTCCCGGCATACATAAGATTTTTTCGTCCATTGCCTGATGAAACAGTTCTAGCGTATCAATAGATTCTGGTAGCTCTAACCATAAAATAAATCCCGCTTGTGGACGACTGACTCGAGTACCGACTGGAAAATAACGACATATATAAGATTTGATTGTGTCAATTTGTTGTTGATAGCGTTTTTTGAGCTGCCGTAAATGCAGGTCATAACCACCATTTTCTAAAAAAAGTCCCAACGTTTCTGTGAGTAAAGCTGGCTCGGCAACGGTGGTTGTAAATTTAAGCTGCTGCACAATATTACGAAAGCGCCCAGCTTCTAGCCAACCAATTCGATAGTCGGGTGCTACAGTCTTGGTGTAGCTACTACATACCAACACCCATCCATTTTGATCAAATGCCTTAATGTTAGGTAAGAGAGGTTCGGCTAGTTGCAATTCGGCATACATTGCATCTTCAATGACGGGAACTTGAAATTGATTGGCTAGCTCTGCCACGCGACGGCGGTTGCTTTCAGGCATGCTAAAACCGAGAGGATTGTGTCCTGTTGGAATAGTTAATATGGCTTGTACACTTTTAGATTTTAAGAGTTCTTCAAGAGCATCTAGGCACATACCTGTATGTGGCGAAGTCGGCACTTCTACAATTTTTCGGCCTAAATTATGAAGGAGTGGATACAGGTTATGAAAAGTAGGAATCTCAAGAGCAATGCTGTCACCCGCTTGAGTTGTTGCCATAATCGCGAGACTTAAAGCCTCCATCGTTCCGTGAGTGAGTACAATATCAGTTGCTGAAAGAAACATACCGAGTTGTAAGCCTCGCCTCGCAATTTGTGTACGTAAACGTATAGAGCCAGGCGGTAAAGTATAGCTTTTAAAAATATCTGATTGAGCGCGCAGCACCTGAGCAGTTAAACGTTTTAAGCGTTCAATTGGATAGAAGTTTTCACCTGTAGGGCAAGCTAAGGCCAAATTGACATAGTCGGGATCCATCTGTTTTTTAACAATTTGCGCGAGAAAACAGCTAATTCCTGAAAGAGATACTTTTTCTTCACTGATATAACGCTCCTCAAGATTTGGCAAGTTTGAAGGCGCATGACAAACATAGTAACCAGACTGTGGACGAACTGAAATTAAACCTTGATCTTCAAGTTGACGATACGCTTCTTTTACGGTGTTAATGCTGACCTGATAATGATTTGCGCAGTCTCTGATTGATGGTAGCCGAGAACCAATAGGCTGCCTGCCATTCTGAATTTGAAGGGTGAGGTCATCACTCACTTTTTTATATTTGTACATGTCAATTCATTAAAGAGCCAAAGCAATGGATACACTTTATAGTGATCTTTTATTTAACTCAAATATTGTGATTGCTTTGATTGGTTCATTTAACACAAATCTAAACTTAAAAACTGTGTCTATTATTTTTCATATTAACTGATACTGTGACCATTAAAAATAAATCAGTAAGATCAAAAAATGGTAAGGACTTAAAAACCATATTTTTAAATTTTAAAATCAGTAGGAGTGGTCTATGTCTGTTGTTGCAATTAAACAAGTTGATGTTTTTACTTCACAAGCATTTAAAGGAAATCCTGTTGCGGTCATTATGGATGCCAGTACCTTAACGTCTGAGCAGATGCAAGCCATTGCGAACTGGACCAATCTTTCTGAAACCACATTTGTGTTCCCTGCGACTGATTCACAAGCCGACTATCAGGTTCGAATCTTTACTCCGCAAAGTGAGTTGCCATTTGCAGGCCATCCTACAATTGGTACTGCCTATGCTTTGCTTGAGGCTGGTCTAATTAAAGCGAAAGAAGGTAAGCTGGTACAGCAGTGCGGTGCTGGTTTGGTGACGCTGACCGTGAGTGAATCAAGTCATATTTCATTTGAACTACCTAAGCCTAAAATTACTCCACTAGATGCAATGCACACTCAAAAATTAGCAGAAATTTTAAAATGTGAAATTAATACTCAATGGAACGCTGCATTGGTAGATGTAGGGGCGCGCTGGATTGTATTGCAAGCTGTTAATGCTGACGCTGTTCTAGATAGCCAACCAGACTTTGCCGCTTTAAAAGAACATGATTTAGAAATGAAAGTTACGGGTGCGACAGTTTTTGGTTTTCATGAAAATAATGATGAACAAAAACACATAGAAGTTCGTTCATTTGCACCTTCATGTGGCGTAAACGAAGATCCAGTTTGTGGTAGTGGCAATGGTAGCGTAGCATCATTTATTCGTTACTATGGAATTCTGCCTGCACAAAATGATGTCGTACTTTCTTCACAAGGTGGGGCGGTAGGTCGAGATGGACAGCTTCAACTTGAATTGTATCAAGATAAAATTTTAGTGGGGGGAACTGCTGTGACTTGTATCGATGGCACTATTAAGTTGTAAAAACAGAAACAAAAAAACCGAGGACTGTACCTCGGTTTTTTATTCAGAAAAAACTTATTTTTCTACGAAAGCACGTTCAATAACGTAGTCGCCCATTACACCCATACGAGGTGATTCAACTAAACCGTGTTGGTCAAGTAGCGCAGCAACATCTTTTAAGAATGCAGGGCTACCGCAAAGCATTGCGCGGTCAGTTTCACGGTTAAATCGTGGTAAACCAACTTTTTCGAATAAAGCGCCAGTTTCAATTGCAGTTGTTACACGGCCTTGAGTGTGGAAAGGCTCACGAGTTACTGTAGGGTAGTAAACAAGTTTGTCTTTAATACCTAATTCTTCAAAGAACTCATGGTTTGGTAATTCGTTCAAGATAAGGTCTTGATAAGCTAATTCAGAAATATAGCGTGTACCATGAACAACAATTACTTTTTCAAAGCGTTCGTAAGTTTCTGGGTCACGAATAATTGATAAGAATGGAGCAAGACCAGTACCAGAAGATAAAAGGTATAAGTTTTTACCTGGTAAAAGGTCATCATGAACTAAAGTACCTGTTGGTTTTTTAGAAACTAAGATTTCATCACCAACTTGTACTTTTTGCAAAATTGAAGTTAAAGGACCGTCTTGTACTTTAATTGAGAAGAATTCTAACTCTTCTTCGTAATTTGCACTTGCAATCGAATACGCACGCATTAACGGTTTGCCATTCACTTCAAGTCCGATCATTACGAACTGACCATTTTTAAAACGTAAGCTGGTATCGCGTGTAGTTTTAAAACTGAAAAGAGTGTCATTCCAGTGGTGAACATGAGTAATGCGTTCAACGTTAAAAGCAGCCATTAAAGGTCTCGATCACGATTAAAAGAAAACAGATTGCTATTCTAATCTAATTTCATTCCCGATAAACTGAATATATTTAATTGTGTTTATAAGAAAAAGTGATGATCAATTCTGTCACCTTCCCCATCATTGGCCACATGTGCTCTCCCTATCGTGAAAAATTCGGTATTCCACGCCAGCCCAATTTGGTCAATATCGAGTCTTATATTGATATGGTAGAACCATATAACGACTTGTTAGCATTTGAGGGAATTGAGCAATTTAGTCATCTCTGGTTAGTTTGGCAGTTTCATGACAATAAAAATCAAGGCAGTGCAGATAAGTTCCGTCCACAGGTTCGTCCACCGCGTTTAGGTGGTAATGAAAAAATTGGAGTATTTGCTACACGAAGTATGTATCGACCTTCTCCAATTGGGCTTTCAGTCGTAAAACTTAATAAAGTGGAAAAGGTGGGGAAGTCTGTTCGTGTCTATGTCACAGGAAGTGATTTATTAAATGGCACCCCAATTTTAGATATCAAACCCTATATTCAATATTCTGATGCCATTGCGGAGGCTCAAAGTGGTTATGCGCATGCAGAACCTGAACGAAAGGCAGTCATTTGGAATGAAAGTGCGTTAATAGCGCAAAAATATTTTCTGCAAAATAAAGAAATAGATTCGCAGTACATTGATGAGCTTGAGCAAGTATTAGCTTTAGATCCTCGGCCTGCCTATCAAGAAGATGCTGAACGAATCTATAAAATGAAATTTTCAAACTTTGATATTCATTTTAAGGTCGATCAATTTGTAGTTACTGTCATTGATGTGGTGAAGACTTCTTTGGTTGCCGAATAGATTTCTTTAAAACCAGTGGATATTGAGCCAAAGTAAAGTAATAAAAATAGCCATATGAATGAGTTGGGCGGGAACAAAAGCAACAGCATAGCGTAGCCCGCCCGAAATTGCAGAGTTCACACTTTTAGCAAGAGCGTGAACTGCAAAACCTCCTAAAAAGGCAATGAGTAAAGGTGTCATATGTGCGCTATCAGGTTCACCTTGCACAATAACTGCCGCAATTGCTGCATGTATTTCAAACAAAGAGGCGAGTAAGGTCCCCGCGATTAATCCCGCATCGCCTAAATATATACTTAAACCATAAACACCTGCCTGAATAAGGGTAAGTGTACCTGCAATAATAATGGCTTCTTTTAAGCTGAACATTCTTGAGTCAAGCTCGGGCGAAGCCGTACTAGGTTCTGCTTTACGCAATAAAATGAAAGCCCAGATTGCTAAAACTGCTAATCCAATAAGTGTCGGAAATATAATTAGTTTAAACCAAGCAAAGCTAATGCCGATCACAATCATTAAGGTTTGAATCAGTGTGGAAACGCAGGACATTAACGCAGCACCTGCATTTGTTGTTGCATTGGCTTTGCCAGAGCGTACTTCTAAACCTAAACTGGCAATCGTCGCTGTACTAGAAACAAATCCTGAAGCTAGAGAAGAAAGTAATAGAGCATTTTTAGAGGACAAAAGTCGCTTTGCTATATGGGCGAGGGCTTGTACAAATAAGATTAAAGTCAGTAATTTTAAAATCACATGTGGATTTAAAACTGGCCCCCAAAAAGGCTTATTAGGTACTAAAGGCAGAGCAATTAACAATAAGGCAAGTAGAAAAATACCATCACGTAATTCAGATTCAGTAATCCACTGACTGGCAATGCCATGCATAGACTGCTTAGCTATTAAGATAGTTGTCATGATCACAGCTAGGCCAGCAGCGAGCGAAATATTCCAAATACAAAGTGCCCCAATGAAGTAAGTCATAATAAAGGCGAGTTCGGTGGTCACACCTGGGTCATTGGGCTGATTTTTGAGGGAAACAATACTAATAGCGCCAATAATTAAAGCACCGACAATTCCAATTTCAATACCGAATAAAAAACAGATTGCTCCTAATAATGCACTAATCGCAAAAGATCGAAAACCGGCAAAAGTTTTATATTCATGCTTAAGTTTACTGCGTTCTCGTTCTAAACCAATTAATAAGCCACAACCGAGCGCCGCAGCAATCACTGTAATGAATTCTTCAAAGGATGCTGTTTGTAATGACATTGTCATTGGAAGTTCCATATTACTTCCTCTTTGGCTTATTGTTATATGTAGATTTGAATCATTTTAAAAGCATGTGTTCATATTCAGTTTATGCTTTTTATTACAGTGAGCATAGTGTCTTTTTTGACAAAACAATATACAAAATATTTTTATAAATATGATCTATGACACAAAAAAATATTAAGTTGAGAATTGGTTTAATTAATTGAAGTTGAAGGATATTTAAATCTAAATCATCTCTGCTATATTATAAAAATATATTGGGGATAACGCATGAATGCACATGTAGAAATAGATACCTATTGGTGTCTAGAACAACTATTACAAGAAGGCCGTATAACAGAAAGAGATAAATTACTGGTACAGACAAGTCACCGCCAAAAAGACCAGTTAAAATGGCATCCATTACAGTGGATTGCTCATTTCAATTTAAAAGATCAGCAGCACACACATGCCCACTTAAGTTTAAACCGCTTATGTTTATGGTTTGCAGATCGGGTTCAGCTACCTCTATTTGTGATCGATCCTTTAAAAGCAGATGTCAGCGCTTTAACGCAGGTCATGTCACAAGAGTTTGCCATTCGTAACCATATTTTAGCTGTCGAAATTCATGCTGACCGAATCGTGATTGGAACAGATCAGCCATTTCAAACAGATTGGATTAATAATCTCGAACGAAGTTTAGCGCCTAAAAAAATTGAGCGGGTACTACTTAATCCTGAACAGTTACAGCGCTATTTGCGAGAATATTATCAGGTCAGTCGTGCGGTAAACTCGGCTCAAAAAGATGCGGCGCATGACCGCGACACTAAAAATGTTGAAGCGCTTTTGCAGCTTGGTGATAGTCAAAACCCAGATGCCAATGATCAGCATATCGTGAAATTGGTCGACTGGATTTTGCAGTTTGCATTTGAGCAGAGTGCCAGTGATATTCACATGGAACCGCGCAAAGATAACGGTAAAGTTAGATTCCGCATAGATGGCGTGCTGCACACCATTTATAACATGCCTTCAAATACACTGACCGCCGTAATTTCTCGAATTAAAATTTTAGGCCGTTTGAATGTAGCGGAAAAGCGTAAACCGCAAGATGGGCGATTAAAAACACGTACACCCAAAGGTCAAGAAACCGAATTACGTTTATCGACCTTACCAACAGCATTTGGTGAAAAACTGGTTATGCGTATTTTCGATCCTGATGTGCTGGTACGTTCTTTTCAGCAACTGGGTTTTGAGGAGCGTTTATTACAACAGTGGCAGCAATTAACAAAAAATAGCCACGGCATTATTTTAGTCACTGGCCCTACAGGTTCCGGTAAAACAACCACGCTATATTCTTCTTTAAAGCAGCTTGCAACTGAGCAAGTCAATGTGTGCACCATTGAAGATCCAATTGAAATGCTAGAACCTAGTTTTAACCAAATGCAGGTGAATAATGCAATTGAATTAGGCTTTGCAGACGGTGTGCATGCGCTGATGCGACAAGACCCTGACATTATTATGATTGGGGAAATCCGTGACCAAGACACGGCGAATATGGCGATTCAGGCGGCATTAACAGGTCATTTAGTATTATCAACTTTACACACCAATGATGCGCCGTCTAGTTTGACTCGCTTGCACGATTTGGGCGTGCAGCCATTTTTAACAGCAGCCACAATTTTGGGTGTTCTCGCGCAGCGTTTAGTGAGACAGCTTTGCCCACACTGCAAACAGCAAACTCATATTAATGAGGACGAGTGGCAGCACCTAACATTCGACTACATTATGGAAATGCCAGAAAAAGTTTATCAGGCAGTAGGGTGTGAACAATGTCGTCATACAGGTTATAAGGGACGAGTCGGTATTTATGAATTTATGCCGGTCAGTCTTGAGCTTAAGCATCTTATTAGTAGTCATGTCACGTTAAATGATTTAAGAGCTCAAACTAAAAAAGAAGGTATAGAACCTTTAAGAGTTGCGGGGGCCCGTAAGGTGATTGAGGGGCTTACGACATTAGAAGAGGTATTGCGGGTTGTGCCATTAAATTAAGTTTTTCTTAAGATTCACCTCATTTATGCTTGATTTAATTGCTTTATCCCAAGAGGGAACCATAAACAGAGGGTTAATTATATGAATATGCTTAAAGTAATATTAATGACTGCTGGTATGACTGCTGCTGGTGTAGTGGTAGCGAATACACCAGTGAATCAGGCTGCAATTGCTCCGGCTACTGTCACCACAGTAAAACAGGCATTAATATCAAAAGACAATACACCGATAAAATTACATGGTCAGGTTGTAAAGTCTTTAGGTGATGAAAAATATCAATTCCGTGACAAAACAGGTAGCATCACAATTGATGTAGATGACGAACTTTGGCAAGGTCGCCCTATTTCAGCCAATACAAATGTGACTTTAATTGGTGAAGTAGACATTGACTATAAACCTTTAAAACGCGTAGAAATTGATGTGGATCAAGTTCAGTTCTAATGAATAAGGTCTGTAGATCTACTACTTTTAGCCGCATTTAAATAATGCGGTTTTGCTTTTTTTATAAAGGCTTGGCAAGATAAAATCAGAATATAACAGGAAAAAGAGATGAGAATTTTGCTTGCAGAAGATGATCGCTCTCAAGCTGAAAGCATTCAATCTTGGTTAGAGTTAGACGGTTATCAGGTCGATTGGGTTGAAAGAGGGGACTATGCACTCACTGCAATAGAACAGCATGATTATGACTGTATTTTACTTGATCGGGGGCTACCTCAACTGGCTGGTGAAAAGGTTCTAACAACGATCCGCCATAAACAAAAAAATGTTCCTGTTATTTTTATTACTGCACGTGACAGCATTCATGATCGGGTAGAGGGGCTAGATTTAGGCGCAAATGATTATTTAGTTAAGCCTTTTAGTTTAGAAGAGTTATCGGCTCGCATCCGCGCTCAATTACGCAAACAAACTTTGAGTCAGCAATCGGTTTTAACATGGGGCGACCTACAACTTGATACACAAGCGAAAGTCGTATTAAGCGCTGGCAAATCTATCGATTTAACGGCAAAAGAATTCCAAATTTTGCGTAAGCTTATGGTGCATCCCGAGCATATTATTACCCGTGATCAATTAGAAGAAGCACTCTATGCATGGGGCGAGGAAATTGAAAGTAACGCGATCGAAGTATTTATTTATCAACTTCGAAAAAAAATCGGAAGCAGCAGTATTAAAACCATACGGGGGCTAGGCTACCGTATGGGAGATTTAAAATGAAATCGAATCGCTCATCTTTGCAGTCGCAACTGGTTAAAACTACGATGTGGAGTAGTATCGTGGTGGGATTACTGGCTTTAAGCTTACTCACCATATTTTCTATCTACCACAATATGTCAGTGCAAGATGAAATCATGGATGAAATTTCAGATACTTTGCTGGCTTCCGATCTTTCTAAACACTCCATGAAACAGTTTGATGAGCTGAGTGATGAATTTGATATTCAGTATGAGTTATTAAACACAGGCCAAGTACTGACTCATTCTCATAGTTATCAGCATGAACTTTTTGAACAAGGTAACTTGTCAGAAGGTTTTTCATATTTTTGGTTTGATGGTCAATTATGGCGTAGTCTGGCTGCACAACAAGAAGACTCTCAACTACAAGTTGAAGTTTTTCAGCCAATGAGTACACGTGTTGAAGAAGTACTCAAAGCACTCGCTGGATATAGCGGTCTTATGGTGTTGTTCTGGCTATTGCAATGGGTCATTGTAAGTTGGCGTACCGAGCATCAATTGGCTGCGCTAAATTTGCTTTCTAGACGAATTGCCCAAAAAACTGCATCGAATTTAGAACCGATTCAAGAACCGGATGTCATTACAGAAATTCAGCCTGTTATAGATGCTTTAAATCAATTGCTTGCAAGGTTGCAAAGGGCTCTTGTAGCTGAACAACGTTTTACTGCAGATGCTTCGCATGAGTTACGTTCTCCATTATCTGCCATACAAATGCGTCTTCAGGTTTTGCAACGTAAATACCAACATCTTCCAGAACTTCATCAAGATTTTGAACGTATACAAGAAGACGTTTCTAGAAGTACAAAAATACTTGAAAATTTACTCCTTCTTGCTCGCTTGGAACCCAATGAAGCAGAACAGCCACAACTTCCTAAGACAGTTATCGATTTAAATTACTTACTGGCAAGAGTCATTGAAACTGTAACTTTAGATGCGCAAGCTAAACAAATGTTGATAGAAACAAATACTTTATCGATAGAAACTAAAACGTTTGCGAATGAAGAATTACTCTTTATTGCTTTTAGAAATTTATTTGATAATGCCATTCGTTATAGCCCGACTTTAGGCTCTATTCATGTTGAGATTAGTCAAGATGAACAGCAAATTAAGGTGTCTATAGAAGATACAGGCAATGGTGTAGATGATGAGGTATTGCAACGTTTAGGACAGCGTTTTTTTCGAGTATTAGGTACTCAGCAGCAAGGTTCAGGGTTGGGAATTTCGATTACACGAAAAATTATTGAATTGCATAATGGTGAGTTACATTTTATGCATGCTGAACAGGGTGGTTTGAGGGTGGAGGTTAATCTACCTTTATAAAAAAATAGCATGGTTACCCATGCTATCCATTTTTTGTTTTCCCACGAATATTATTGAAACGCGAGTATATTTTTTATTTAGTTAAAATTAGACGATTGTTGCGAGTGAGGCGTAAACGATATTCCTCGCCAGCATGCATAATGCGGATTTCACGGCCTAATGCAAAGAGGTTGTTAGAATGTAACATTGGTAAGGCGTGAGCTGTGTCATTGTTACGAGTAAATAAGCTAAAAGGTGCGTTCATTTGTTGTGCTCCGTGGTATGTTCTTGAACGATTTAAATGATAATCATTATCGAATAGATCTGTCAATGGAATTTTTAAGATTTTATAAATTGATAAAATTTGCTTACACTTGAGAAAAGTTTTAGAGAGTAAAAAAATGCCCAAACCGATTGTTGATGTCGCAATAGCCATCTTAATTCATCGTGGAAAAATATTAGTAGGATGGCGCCAAGAAGAGCAGCATCAAGGTGGAAAGCATGAGTTTCCAGGGGGGAAAGTTGAGCAAGGTGAAACACCCGAAGAAGCCTGTCGCCGTGAAATCTATGAAGAAGTGGGTATTGGTTTAAAAGATTGGCATCAATTTGATTATATTCATCATGAATATGACGACATTATTGTCAATTTACATTTATTCCATAGTTATGTGCCTGATGAACTATTAAATCTTATTCATCAACCATGGGCATGGTACACACGTGAACAATTACTTCACTTAAACTTTCCAAAAGCCAATAAAGACATCATAAAAAGATTGTATTGGCCGCATTTTATTAAAATTAGTCCTATGCTGGCACCAGTCGAAAATAATGACACTTTAGTGTATTGGCGTAGTGAAAAAGATAGTTTTGATCAGGCAGATCTAGAAAAATTAGCTCTCTTAGAAACTAATCAGCTTTCAAAATTAATCGTGAATGTTGATGTTTGGCACAAGCTAAAACTTGAGTTAAAAAGTCATATAAAAACAGTACATCTTAAGCAATCCCAATTAATGAGTTTGCATAAAGGCGACTTGGAAGTGGGAGTGCGTTTTATTGCTGCTTGCCACGATGCAGTTTCTTTAAAGCAAGCTCAGCAGGTTGGTTGCGATGCTGTTTTTATTAGTCCTGTAAAGCCAACAACGACTCATCCAGAAGCTATAGCATTAGGTTGGGAACGTTTTAGTGATCTTGCCCAAAATAGCCAGATTCCGGTTTTTGCTTTGGGGGGAGTACATCCTGATGATTTAGCCACTGCGCAGCAGCATGGTGCATATGGCTTAGCGGGTATTCGTAATTTCTAATAAAAAATAAACAAGCATTAAAAGCTAGAGGGCTTTTAATGCTTGCTGTGCTTCTTGAATAATTTTTTGATTATTGCGTTGTTGCCCAGCTTTTAAGATGACCAACCAAAGCTGCTTTTTCATAGCCTGACTTTGGGCAAAACTCAAACCACGTCGTGCTAAAGACTCAGCATTAGAATATTGCTGTTTATGATTTGCCGTAAGTGCAAGAAATAAATAAGTCTCCGCCGCTTGCGGTGCTAAACGCTGGGCTTGAAGTGCATAGCGCTCAGCCTCTGACCATTGCTGATTTTTATAAGCCTGCTGTGTTTTTTGCATTAAAACTTTAAATGCAGGTAACTGACTGCCATCATCACTAAAATGTTGAGGCTTTTTTTGTTGAGGAACAATGACCTGTAAATTTTTGCGTTGAATTTCTGGATGATCATAAGGCGTAATTTTTACACCTGATGGAGTTTCTGTCTTTTTGACGGGAGGAGTAGGTGTTTTCTCTTTGGAGTCAGAATGATCTGGCAAAGTTGTACAGCCGACCATAAGAATAGCACCAATATAAAAAACACCTTTCTTCAACATATCCTAATTTCCTGTTAACGCTTAGTTGTTATAACTACCACTTGAAATTACACGTGAGTTGTTTGCCAGATCTTGTTCCATCTGGTTTTCACTTTCACGAATATAACTGTCGGTATTATCATCCTGAGAGTCAGGAATTGTGTTTTCACTTTGTGGCGTATATGTTGGATCAACTTGATAATAAGGCGCTCCACATGGTGTAGCACGATGTGGAACCGTATGCGTTAGCATCGGGATATACATTGCACCATCACAAGCTTGTGCAGATAAATCACCCGTTGCACGGTCAATCCATTGCCACTGTACAGTGTCTGGTTGACGTAAATTTACAGGCGTTTGACGTAATTGTTTCATCACATTAATCCATACTGGTAACGCTCCAGATGAACCCGTTAATCCTGTTACTTTGTTGTCATCTAAACCTAACCACACTACAGCAACGTGGTTACCTGAGTAACCCGCAAACCATGAGTCACGTGTATCGTTAGTCGTACCTGATTTACCTGCCAATTTTAAAGCTGGAGATAAGCTGTTATAAGCTGCACGACCAGTACCAGAAGACATTACCTGTTGTAGTCCATAATTCATGATGTAGCCGACAGATGGATCAATCGTTTGTTGAACATTCAGGCCGTAACGGTCAAGTAGGCGACCATTGGCATCTACAACAGATCGAATCGCACGAGTTGGATATTTAAAGCCACCTGTAGCAAAGTTCTCATAAATTCCCAATACCTCCATTGGCGACATATTAACTGCCCCAAGGAAAATAGAAGGGTAGGCAGGAATGGTTGACTCAACACCAAACTTTCTTAAATTATTGCTAAATGTAGATAAACCAAATTCTTGACCTAAACGTACAGCAGAAAGGTTGTATGAGTTTGCTAATGCTTCACTCAAACTGACTACCCCATGTCCACCACCGCTATAGTTTTTAGGAGTCCAACTCTTACCACCGTCTACAGGAATACTAATTGGCGCATCTTCAATTTGACTTGCCCAATTGTAGCGTCCAGATTCAATAGCACTTAAATAAATTACAGGTTTCAATAAAGAACCCACTTGGCGTTTTGCATCTAAAGCACGGTTAAAACCAGTAAAGTCTTGTGTAGAACCAACTGCAGCAACCAGCTCGCCATTTTCAGGATGTGCGATGAGTACAGCACCTTGTAGGTTTTTCAAACGTGCGGGGTTGCTGTTTGCTAAGCGGTCTACTGAAGCTTTAAACGCATTTTGAACTTGAGTTTGAGTAATTGGGTCTAAAGTCGTAAAAATACGTAAGCCCTGATTGGTTAAATCACTTTCTTGATATTCTGTGCGTAATTGACGACGCACAATATCTAAAAAGTCAGGGAATTTTGCAGGACCTAAACTTGGCTTACTTAACACATTTAAAGGACGTGCAATCTCATCTTCATATTCGGCTTGAGTTAAATAACCCATCACACGCATGTTATTTAACACGGTATCGCGGCGTTTTTTTGCACCTTCTGGATTTTTCCAAGGGTTATATAAAGAAGGGCCTTGCACCAAACCGACTAAATAAGCTTGTTGCGCAACGCTAAGCTCACGTAATGGTAAGCCAAAATAAAATTGTGAAGCTAAACCATAGCCATTAATTGAATAGCTACCATTTTGGCCTAGATTTACTTCGTTTAAATAGGCTTCTAAAATTTCATCTTTGCTGTAATGCAGTTCGATGAGTAAAGCCATTAAGGCTTCATTGACTTTACGTTTTAGTGTGCGTTCAGGCGTAAGGTAGAAGTTTTTAACTAATTGTTGAGTCAGGGTCGACCCACCTTGACGTTTTCCACCAGTGACATTACTGACTAGTGCACGAGCCGTACCACGAATTGAGATACCGTGATGATGATAGAAATTGCGATCTTCTGTTGAAATTAAGGCTTCAATGAGTGGTTTAGGGACATTACCCAGTTTAATGAGAACACGGTCTTCATTGTGTTGAGGATAAATTCCTCCAATAAGAAGTGGCTCTAGTCGTGCAACACCTGTTGACGAAGGTTTGGTACTCCGAACTTCAGCAACCTGATCATTTGCAAAACTTAACTCAAGTATTTGTTCTGGTTCAACACTGTCGCCGTAATCAAAACCACGCGTGTGAATATACATATTGCTACCTTGAGCAACATAGGTCCCAGACTTGTCATAATTACTTGAAGTTTTGTAACCCAAAAGTTTTAATTCTTGGGTGAAATTTGCTTGGGTAATAGGTGCGTTATTATAAATTTCCAAAGGACGGGCAAACACTTTGGCGGGAATATCCCACCGTTGTCCTTCAAATTTTTCACGGATAATATTATCTAAACGAATCAGATAGATACTAAGAGCAATAAAAGCACCAATGACCAAAATGGAAAAGATTAGTGCAAAGAAACCGATACCACGTTCAAACTTCATAAAAATGAGATAAAACCCTAACAATGCCTGTAATGATGCGATAGCTTGTCATCAATTTGCAATGATAAAACTGTGAATAATTGGAAAACTTAGATTGAATTTTACAGCATCTTGTTGTTATGTTTTTTTAAATTAATCAGGTTAATGTTATTATAGCCAAGTATCGCAGCGGAGCTTACTCATTCGTGCAAATTTCACATAAGTCCTTCAGAAACGTCGGGTTAATTGGTCGACCAGATAAATCATCAGTTGTAGAAACACTATGTTTAATTCATGATCATTTGTTGAACCTAGGTTTAAACCCTATTTTTGATCAGGAAACTGCGGAATTAGTACCTTATGATCATGCGCAGATAGTAAGCCGTCATTTATTGGGTGAAGTTGCTGATTTGGTAATAGTCGTAGGAGGGGATGGTTCTTTACTCCATGCTGCTAGAGCTTTAGTCCGTTACAATACGCCTGTGATTGGCATTAACCGTGGGCGATTAGGTTTTTTAACTGATATCAAACCTTCAGAAGCCATTTTTAAACTTGACCAAGTGCTTCAAGGACATTTTCAGCTTGATCGTCGTTTCTTACTTGAAATGGAAGTAAGAACAAATGGTGAAGTGATTTATGACGCTATTGCTTTAAATGATGTCGTTTTGCACTCGGGCAAATCGGTACACATGATTGACTTCGAGCTTAATATTGATGGTCAATATGTTTATCGCCAACATAGTGACGGTTTAATTGTTTCTACTCCAACCGGATCAACGGCTTATGCGTTGTCAGGTGGTGGACCAATTTTACATCCAAGTATGGATGCGATTGCATTAGTTCCAATGCATCCCCATACATTGTCATCACGTCCCATCGTAGTCGGTGGTCAAAGCGAAATTAAAATCGTTATTCGCGAAAATCGGGTATTACCAATGGTGAGTGCAGATGGACAACATAGTGTCTCGCTCAATGTTGGAGACAGTTTACACATTCGTAAACACCCATTTAAACTAAGTTTATTGCATCCACCAGGTTATGATTTCTATATGGCCTGCCGTACCAAACTTGGTTGGAACCAAGATTTTGAATCTTTTCAAAGAGATGAATCATGAATATTGAACAAATGCTATCTGTTTTAAACCCTGAAATTGTAGAGCGTTTAAAAACTGCAGTAGAAATTGGTAAATGGCCAAATGGCGTTGTTTTAACAAAAGAGCAGCGTGAGACTTGTATGCAAGCTGTAATTGCTTGGGAGTTAAAAAACTTACCAGAAGATCAGCGTAGCGGTTATATTGACCGTGGAACAAAAGAAGAAGGTGAAGAGTGTGATGACGATCATCACAAGCATGAACCTGAATTTAAACCAATTCGTTTTGTTTAAAAGCAATTTTAGAATAAATTTTAGTTAGCATTTGCTATCGCGTGGGCGACATGGATGTCGCCAGTTGAGTAACAGTACAAGGAAGTACTGTTTGCTCAACAAAAGATTTTTGTTACTTTTCATCTTTGAAAAGTAAGTATTGCCTATATGCAGCAATATAAGAAAAACATGCCATACAAGGCTGTATGATCTTATATTGGTTTTATTGGCTTGAATTACGTGTTTCCCATAACACTTTTGCTTTTTGCATCGCTTCTTCAAAACTAGTAACAACGCCCATGGTATATAGTGCGATTCCGATGGTCTCTGTTACTGCCATTTCACCATATTCATGATGTTGTTGACCAAGCCATACTGCTTTAAATGTTGCTAAATCTAATTCTTCTTCAATTGGGCTACGTTCAGGAGTGAGCTTTGGTAACTCATGTTCATAGAGTTCACCATTTTTAATGCCGCAGATGAGTGTTTTGGCATCTGGATTTCGCTCAAATTCACCACCTTCACCTTTAATGACGGCACTATTTTGATACCCTAAGCGCAGTGCACTATGCTGATGAGAAGTTCTATAAGCTGGATGGAATATCGCCTGTAAGGTGGCTTTAGCATTAAAAGGATTAATTAAACGGGCCAAAGTATGAATAGGCGAACGCAATCCCATGACATTTCTTAGAGAAATCAATTCGCTTAAAACCGGTGAAATCACGTCTAGCGGTAAGTAAGCAAAATTTTGCTCTGCTAACTGTGTACGAACTTCTTGTTCAGAATGACAAATTTGATAACCAAGATATTCTAAAACTTGTTCGGTATAGACACGGTTAAGCGTATGACCTGACGCACCATGCATAACAATTTTATGGCCATGCTGGGCAAGTGTAAGGGCGGCTAACAAAAACCATGGATAGTGTTTTCGCTTACCGGCATAAGATGACCAATCTAAATCGATGTCTAAAGGTTCAAAATGAAGCTGATCTTTGGTTGCTTGAACGAATCCCGCGAGTTCTTCAATAGATTCTTCTTTAACCCGAAGTAGCATTAAAAATGCGCCTAGCTGCACGTCTAAAACTTCACCTTTTAAAATCATGGTAAATGCTTGATAAGCTTCTTCATAACTTAAAGAGCGCGATCCGGTTTTCCCCTTACCTAAAATACGGACATATTGAGCAAAGGGATGTTCAGCATCTTTATAGATATTACGTTTAGTATTCATCGTAGTTCAAAAACAATAAAAATGATGGGATGTAGGC
>NZ_JABVBF010000179.1 GCF_013344765.1 Acinetobacter lactucae | reverse complement strand
GCTTTAAGGATTATCAAAGTTATTGTCAAGCCATTAATCCAATTTATGTATTTGAGAATGTAAAAATACCATTAATGATTCTTAATGCTGAGGATGATCCAGTCTGTTCTATTAAAAATTTGGAACCCTACAAAGAAACGATCCGGCAAATGAGTAATATTGCGGTAATCACCACAAAAAAAGGAAGTCATTGTGGTTTCTACGAAGGTTGGAAAAGTACTTCATGGGCTGCCAAATTAATATCAAATTATTTTATTGTTGAACATAAGCAATAACGGTAACTCTGCAATTTAAATAAAGCCCATTTAAAAGATGGGCTTTACCATTTTATTAGATCAAGATAAAAGCAATTTGGGATCCTTTAGACCAATTTTGATTTTCGTACTGGCAACCAGATCTTTTTCATCAGTTTGGTTGGGATGAAAGTCAAAGCGATAATAATCAAAAAATTTAGGGATCAATGTTCTATATTGTTTGTTAGCAAAACTAAAGAACTTACGCCATGATTTGAAATTTAGAAGTTGGTGATCCCGTTTCATCAGAACAAATTGATAAATTGTTGAAAAGCCGGTAATTAAAAATAAACTTAAAGTGAAGACGGTGATACGTGGGAGATATGCGCTTAGCCCACTTCCATATAAATGTTGATAGAGATCAAAAGCGACAGCTTTGTGTTCGGTTTCTTCAATACTGTGCCATAGCCATAAATTACGAATAGTTGAGTCTGTCATTAATTCATTAACAGATTGCATCATGCTAACTACGAGTACCGCTGTGTAATGTTCCAAACCTACCGTTACAAGCAAATTCCATTTTTTACTAAAAACTTTTTCAATACCCTTTAAAACAATACCAGTTACTTTTTCTAAGGATTGAGGATCTAATCCATGTTGCTGTGCACTCACATGAAAAGCATGATGCTCTTTAGAGTGCATTGCTTCTTGGCCAATAAAAGCACTGATTTCTCGATCTAGAATTTCATTCGATTTTGCCTTTTCGCGTAAAGCTCTAACGGAACGAACAAAATATGATTCACCTTCAGGAAATAAGGTGGATAAACCCGTAAAATAATGCGTGAAAGTAGGTTCGTTATTACACCAATAGCGAGGTGTATTTTCAAAATTGTAGTCCATACGACGAACTGGAAATGAGGCAGGTACACGGTTTGATACAGTATTCATTTTAAGCTCCAATCTTCTTTTAATTTAAGTTCCAAAAAGGAACTTGATAAAAAACTACAACGTCATATATCTATCGTCAATGCTTTTTTAGGTAGAAAAAGTAGATTGTCCCTAATTGATATCTAGGGAAACTTTAAAGATAAATAGAAAGGAAAAGTAAAATTTATTATTGAATTGATAATTTGAATAATAATTAAAAAGCCCAAATCGATGGTTCAATTTGGGCATATGTGTGTACAAACTTAGTTTTTAAGCGCAGGAGTAGCAGCAGCAATTGCAGCGGCAACAGCGTCATCTTCACTTTGAGCTGGTTCAGCTGGCTTAGAAGGTTTTGGCTCAGGCTTAGGTTCAGGTTTTGGTTTAGGCTCTGCTTTCGGTTGCTCAGAAACTGTTGTTTGTGAACCTTGATCAGGCTGGGCAGGACGAGTTTCACGGCGAATTTCAGTTGTCGTATTCGCTGTTTCCTCGTGGTGAACTTCAACTTGCGGTGGTTCCTGAGTTTGAGCTTCTTCAGTTTGAACGCTTTCTAAAGACTCAAATTTTGCAGGTTCAGCAGGTTGAGGTTCTGAAACAGCAGTTTCAACCTTTTCTTGCTCTTCTTCTTTAGGTGTTTCTTTTTTGACACATGCGGTTAACAATAGTCCAGCAGCAACTGCAGCACAGATTAAAAGTTTTTTATTTGCCATTGTCCTAAACAACATTTAATTGAGGAGCTGGCATTATAACAGCAAAAGAGAATGAAAAAATCATGTGAGATTGACCTAAATTTTTATTAAAAATGCTGATAGAATAGCCAGTTGTTTAATGATCTTTGAATTGATGCGGTTTGACTTTGCTTTATAGGGGCAGAGTACAGTAAAATTGCCAAACATTGTAGGCCGATTTCGGCTTGATTGTACGAGAAACTTAATGACCCATTTTATTTTTGTCACTGGTGGTGTAGTTTCATCGCTAGGTAAAGGTATTTCTGCTGCTTCAGTTGCTGCACTTTTGGAAGCCCGTGGCTTAAAAGTCACAATGGTTAAAATGGATCCCTACATTAATGTCGATCCAGGGACAATGAGCCCTTTCCAACATGGTGAAGTTTTTGTCACAGAGGATGGTGCCGAAACTGATCTAGACTTGGGTTATTACGAACGTTTCTTACGTCGTGCGAAAATGACCAAACTTAATAACTTTACTAGTGGTCGTGTATATCAGGACGTTTTAAATAAAGAACGTCGTGGTGACTACCTTGGTGGTACAGTTCAAGTTATTCCTCATATTACTGACAACATTAAAGAACGCGTACTTCGCGCGGGCGAAGGCTACGATGTTGCTATCGTAGAAATTGGCGGTACGGTAGGTGATATCGAATCACTTCCATTTATGGAGTCAGTTCGTCAGTTAATGGTTGAGCTTGGTCATAAAAGAACCATGCTTATGCATTTAACTTTGTTGCCATATATCAAATCTGCAGCAGAGCTTAAGACAAAACCAACTCAACACTCTGTAAAAGAGTTGCTTTCGATTGGTATTCAGCCAGATATTCTTATCTGTCGTACGGAATATGATGTTGATGTTGATACTAAACGTAAAATTGCATTGTTCACTAACGTAGAAGCACGTGCTGTAGTGGTATGTAAAGATGCGAAAACGATTTATCAAATTCCACGTACTTTCTATGAACAAAACGTTGATGACTTGATCTGTGAACGTTTTGGATTTAATGATCTTCCAGAAGCAAATCTAGAAGATTGGGACAATGTAGTCGAAGCATTACTAAATCCTGAATACACTTTACGTGTAGCTATGGTTGGTAAATATGTTGAATTACCAGATGCTTATAAATCTGTAAATGAAGCATTGCTACATGCGGGTATTAAAAATCGCGTAAAAGTACAAATTGATTATGTCAATGCTGAAGAGCTTGAAAGCCAAGATGTATCTATTTTAAGTACAGCTGATGCAATCTTAGTTCCAGGCGGTTTTGGTGAACGTGGTACTGAAGGCAAAATGAAAGCTATTCAATACGCACGTGAAAACGGTATTCCTTTCTTAGGAATCTGTTTAGGTATGCAATTGGCTGTTATTGAATACGCTCGCCATGTTGCAGGTATGCCAGAAGCTTCTTCTACAGAATTTAACCGTTCTACAAAGTATCCACTCATTGGTTTAATTACTGAATGGTTGGATGAACGCGGTGAATTACAACAACGCAGCCTTGAGTCTGACCTAGGTGGAACTATGCGTTTAGGTGCTCAAAAATCTGAATTGGTTGAAGGCACAAAAACACGTGAAGTCTACGGGAAAGCTGAAATTACAGAGCGTCATCGTCACCGTTATGAAATGAATAACCGTTTCATCGAGTCGATTGAACAAGCTGGTATGAAGATTTCAGGTTACTCTTCAGCACAACATTTAGTTGAAACTGTAGAAATTCCTGAACATCCTTGGTTTATTGCTGTACAATTCCACCCGGAATTTACAAGTTCACCACGTGATGGACATCCATTATTTGCTAGTTTTATTGACGCTGCAAAAACACAGCATCAAAAAAGTAAATAATGCGATTTTAAATAAACTGGGAAAGTTTAAATGTCACAATTAAAACCACAAGAAGTTGTACGTTTAGGCGATATACAAATGGCAAATCATTTGCCATTTGTATTATTTGGCGGAATGAACGTACTTGAATCAAAAGATTTAGCTTTTGAAATTGCAGAAACTTATGTTGATATTTGCAAACGCTTAGAAATTCCTTATGTATTTAAAGCGAGTTTCGATAAAGCAAATCGTTCGAGTCTGCATTCATTCCGTGGTCCTGGACTTGAAAAAGGTATCGAATGGTTAGGTGATATTAAAAAGCATTTTAATGTTCCTATCATTACTGATGTACACGAGCCATATCAGGCTGCACCAGTTGCAGAAGTAGCCGATATTATTCAGTTACCCGCTTTCTTAAGTCGTCAAACTGATCTTGTTGAAGCGATGGCAAAAACGCAGGCTATTATTAACATTAAGAAAGCCCAGTTTTTAGCACCTCATGAAATGCGTCATATCCTGCATAAATGTTTAGAAGCAGGAAACGACAAACTTATTCTTTGTGAACGTGGTTCAGCATTTGGTTATAACAATCTTGTTGTAGATATGCTTGGCTTTGACATCATGAAAGAAATGAATGTGCCAGTTTTCTTTGACGTGACACATGCGTTGCAAACCCCTGGTGGTCGTGCTGATTCAGCAGGTGGTCGTCGTGCTCAAATTACAACTTTAGCACGCGCTGGAATGGCAACTGGCTTGGCTGGATTGTTCTTGGAAGCTCATCCAGACCCAGAACATGCAAAATGCGATGGACCTTGTGCATTACGCATGTCGCAGCTAGAACCGTTCTTGGCACAAATAAAAGAATTGGATACTTTAGTTAAAGGATTCAAAAAGTTAGACACCCATTGAGTTGTTTTATAACCCTTACGCTGCTTTAACCGCAGCTCATATTCATTCAAAGAGGAATTGTTCATGAGCCAAATCGTTGACATTCGTGCACGTGAAATTTTGGACTCTCGTGGTAACCCAACCATCGAAGCAGACGTAATTTTAGAATCTGGGGTTGTTGGTCGTGCATGTGCACCATCTGGTGCTTCAACTGGTTCTCGTGAAGCTTTAGAACTTCGTGACGGTGATAAATCACGTTACTTAGGTAAAGGCGTTCGTACAGCAGTTAACAACGTAAATACCTTGATTCGTGATGCTTTGTTGGGTAAATCAGTTTTTGAGCAAAAAGACATTGATAATACAATGATCGCGCTTGATGGTACTGAAAACAAAGAGAAATTAGGTGCTAACGCAACTTTGGCTGTGTCATTGGCTGCTGCGCGCGCTGCTGCTGAAGAAAAGAAACTTCCTCTTTTCCAATATATCGCAGATCTTCGTGGTCAAACAATTTTAACAATGCCTGTACCGATGATGAACATCTTAAATGGTGGTGAGCATGCGGACAACACTGTTGATATTCAAGAGTTCATGATTGAGCCTGTTGGTTTCACTTCATTTGCTGAAGCTTTACGCGCTGGTGCTGAAGTATTCCATTCTTTAAAATCAGTTTTAAAGAAACAAGGTTTGAATACTGCTGTAGGTGATGAGGGTGGTTTTGCTCCTAACTTACGTTCTAACGAAGAAGCAATTCAAATCATTTTACAAGCAATTGAATTGACTGGTTACAAAGCTGGTTCAGACATGATGCTTGCACTTGACTGCGCATCTTCAGAGTTCTACAAAAACGGTCAATACGTTTTAGAAGGCGAAGGCAATCGTGCATTTACAAGCAATCAGTTTGCAGATTACTTAGCTGGTCTTGTAAATCAATATCCAATTATCTCGATCGAAGATGGTCTTGATGAATCTGACTGGGAAGGCTGGAGCTACTTGACTTCAATCCTTGGTGATAAAATCCAATTGGTTGGTGATGACTTGTTCGTAACTAATCCTAAGATTTTACAACGTGGTATTGATGAAAAAGTTGGTAACTCAATCTTAATCAAATACAACCAGATCGGTACTTTAACTGAAACTTTAGATGCGATCTATCTTGCTAAAGCAAATGGTTATTCGACTGTAATTTCTCACCGTTCTGGTGAAACAGAAGATTCTACTATTGCTGACTTGGCAGTAGGTACAGCAGCTGGTCAAATTAAGACTGGTTCACTTTGCCGTTCTGACCGTGTTTCTAAGTACAACCAATTACTTCGTATTGAAGAATTGACTAAAGCTGCTTACCGCGGTAAAGCTGAGTTTAAAGGTTTAAACTAATCTTTAAATAAAAAGTTAAAATTAATTTTTAACATTTTAGGGTGCTATTTTCTGTTTTTAATAGGAAATAGCACCTTTTTTATTATCCTAATCGGCGTGTTTTCAAAGACTCGGCCCAACTATGATGCTTGCATCGAGTGCATTCTTGATCAATTGTATTTAAAATTTTAGTTTCACCACATTTCATGCATGAATAAAAAGTATTAGGTTTAAGTATATCTGCTTTGCTATAAGCATCAGGGAATAGTGGTAAGCCCCACTTTACATCTTCATCTTCAAAATAAAGCAGACTGAGAATACCATCGGACTCTAACAACGCGGCTCGCACTTGTCCAAGATGCTCAACATGTTGTTGCCGCATTTCAGAGAAAAACTCATCATGAGAATATGATTGCTTTTGGAAATCTTTATAGACTACAAGACCATCTTTAACAATACAAAGTGCTTTTCCTTCTAGCAAATCTTCAATTTTTTTATGCTTTACCATGCTCCATGTGGCAAATCGATAAAGAAAAAGGATAACAACAAACACGACCAAGGCATGGGCAATAGGTATGTCTTCAGTAAACATAGGGTCGCCGGCGGCTGAACCTAAACATAAAATAATTGCGAGTTCAAAAAGGGAGAGCTGACGAACACCTCGTTTACCAGATAGTCTTAAAAAACTAATAATGATGATGAACATCACACTACAACGAACTAAAACTTCTAAAACAAAGTTCCAAGTCGTGTCACCTATGAAAATATTAATAAAATCCATTTTTTCTCCTTATTAAAATAGTTAGAAGAAATTCTTATAAAATGATTAACAGAGTAAAAAATAAAAAAATATAATTTTTAGGTAGTTATTGGTTAAAAACTCGAAATATATGTGACTTTTTATGAGTAAACTTACTATTCATCATGTGATCAAAAGTAGAAGTTTCAAAATAAGAGACCAATGAGACGGGGTTATA
>NZ_JABVBF010000178.1 GCF_013344765.1 Acinetobacter lactucae | reverse complement strand
GTTCTGATATAAGAAAATTGTTCTGATTCACATATCGCATCATCGTAAAAAGCGTACTATTAATAATTACAAAGGATTTATGCTTTACCTGCTCGAAGTCCTATGCCCTATCCGCAATCTACAAAAGCTTGGCTTAACGCCTTATCAGATTCAAGGTAAGGCAAAAACCTTAGCGAGTATGCATCAATAATTTTTAAAACCTAAAAACAAAAATGGAAGCCCGTTAATTAGACTTCCATTTTCGAATATTAAGGAACTTATTGAGCTGATGAACTATGCATTTCAGCGTGATTCATTTGCTCGTGCGACTCCATCATCTGCTTCTTTTTTTGACTTGGCATATAGTCAGGCTCATTGTTGATCGCCAAGTAAAAAATTATCATAAATAATACACTCAGGATAGAAGCCACAATAAGTAACTTCCATCCCCACCAAGATTGTTCAGGCGATAATTTATTTGTCATTTGATTTCTCTCGTTAAATTAATATTTTTAGCTCATTTAATTCGTTAAGCTGATTAAAACTTCATGCTCATACGAACCCAATAATTTCTTCCGATATTATTGAACTGCTCTTCGCTCGCAAATCCAAAGCCTGCACTACCCGCTTTATTTAAGTGTTCGGTGTAGGTCTTATCTAGTACGTTATCGATGCCAACAGAGACATCAATATCTTTACGCAGGTTGTAACTTCCGTTCAGGGATAGCGTTGAAAAACCTTTACTTGGTTTTAGATCATATCCCACGATATTACCTTGATGTAGACTCACACGATTTTGCTCAGCAACAGCTCGCCACAACAGACCTAAATTATATTTGTCAGCCACATAGCGAATATTTAAGCGACCTTCTAAAGGTGAAATTTGAGGTAGTGGTTTGTCATCTGTGGTGTTTTTACCCCATGCATACATCGCACTCAAATCTGCCTGAATATGATCAGTAAATTGATATCCAATACCCGCTTCTGCGCCAGCAATGGTGGCATCGACATTCTTGGCACCCGCAGTAATATCATGGCTCATATCATGTCCACCCATTCCAGTGCTTGGGTGATGGTGGTAACTCATTAAGATGTAGTCATCAACTAAACCTGCATAAACAGAAGCCCATGTATTTAAAGCACTATGTTGTTGCTGGAAGCCCAGATCTAACTGTAATGTTTTTTCAGGATTCACACCGTTAAAAGTATTGGTTGAGCCCGCATTACCATGTTTAGGCGAGAAAAGCTCCCAATAATCAGGCATACGCTCTACATAACCTAAACCAATATAGCTTTTTAGGTCATGCTCAGGATGTTGATTTTCCCAACGGACAAATGCACTCGGCAAAGTCTTTTCAAGTTTAGTATTAAAGCCTTTCGTCTGAGAATCTACACGCTCATCTTCAACTGTTACTCGATCTAAACGTACGCCTGTAACCAGTTTGTTTTGTTCATTCCATTGATAACCGAGTTCACCAAAAGCACCGTAGGATTGAAAACGCATATCTTGACGATATGGAATATTCATAGAAGGCATATTTGGCGATGACATGCTACCGCCATGTTTATTGAATTGAGAATCTACACCTGTGATTAAACTCCACTTATTCCATTCAGAAGTCATGGCTAAACGTGAGTTTAATGTACGGCGCGTTACCTGCATTGCCATCGCATTCGGCATCAGCATGGTCATACCACCATGATTCATTTCAACTAATGGCGGAGTACGTAAGCTAAAGTTATCCATAATATGGTCGTTATAGCTATAGTTCACCTGCCCTTCAATTTTCTTAATGACATCAGTGATATTTTTCTTTTCAAAACGTAGCCCTAAGCTTTCACGCGCAAACTGAGAACCGTCCATTGAACGTCCAGCATAAAGCGATTCACCATCAGATTTTCCACCCATGAGCTCGATCCACGTGTTTTCATCTGGAGTAAAGCCAAGCGCTACATCAGCATTCCACTTTTTCCATGCTGACGGCACGGTATTGCCATCACCATCTTGATAACTATTCGACTCTGAACGGTTGGCATTTAAACGGATATATTTTTTCTCATCGCCAACTGCCGCTTCAACATTATGGTCAATGCGTCCATATGAACCTAGCAAGACACTCGCTTGCCCACGATAAGGTTTTTCAGAGGTAAGTTTCTCAGGCTGACGTTCAAAAAGGACTGTTGCTGCCGAACCTGTATTGGCATATTGAACAGTTTGCGGACCTTTAATAACAGAAATGCGGTCATAACTTTCTGGAGAGATATAAGAAGTTGGAGCATCCATACGGTTTGGACATGCACCTAAGTTCTCTGTACCGTCCGTTAGAATTTTGATGCGTGAGCCAAACATACCGCGGAATGTCACATCACCATTTGTTCCACCGCTTTGTATCGAGTTAAATCCCATAATACTTTGCAAGTAGTCTGCGCCATCAGTAGCAGGGACTGGCTGGATCGGTTGCTTTGGATCTGCATGTACGATCAGACCATTTGCATCATTACCTTGCTGTGCTGTAACAACAATAGGTGCTAATGAGTGAAGTGTTTTGGTATCAACATCATTTCTTTCTGAATCAGCAAAAACCAAACCCGAATGAGAGACAGCAAGCATCGCAACCCATAGCGGTTGTAGTAAAAATTTAGAATGTGGCATTTTTATACGCTCTAAAACATAAATAAAGTGATATCGAAGTCAGTTAAGACCCCAACAAAAAACTGCTTTTATTTATGCAAATAGAGGTGGTGCACGCCCTTGCGGGAGTAGAAAAAGTCGCTGTAGTGCAAAGTAAACATGTCTAAATGCTTGTTGATAAGCGACTAAACGGACTTGTATGCGGACTAAAACTTCTTTTACGCCGAATTCAGGTGGTAAAACCAGATTGGCATAGACGGTACAATATTGACACTGGTGATTTGCATCATGATGGTCATGTTGCCCAGAGGCTTGTACCTGTTCAATATGATGCTCATGATGCGAATGCATGGCATATGACATGGTTTCCATCTGTGCTTTAGGCTTAAGCAAAGCGAGGGTAATAGTTTCACAGACCGGAGCAATTTGATACTGCTTCGGTAATAGCGGTTGTAGAAATACCGCAACCTGTAAAAATACTGCTGCACATGCAAGCAGTAAACCACTACGAAAAACCAAAAATCACATCCACACTACATTGATGTTTCAAGAATAGAAATTTTTAACGTTTTACTGCAACTTTTTCACGCTCACGTTGACGAACAACTTTTTCGACTTTTTCTCGAGCACGCTGACGTTTAAGTGGCGACAAATAATCCACAAATAATTTGCCATTTAAGTGATCCATTTCATGTTGGATACAAACAGCGAGAAGTCCATCAGCTTCTATCTCAAATGCTTGACCTTCAAGGTTAATTGCCTCAATTTTCACACGTGACGGGCGCTCAACTTTGTCGTATATTTGTGGCACCGATAGGCAGCCTTCTTCGTACTGCTGCTTATCTTCTGTCAGTGGAGTTATTTTGGGGTTAATGAAAACCATAGGGTCATCTTTAGATTCAGACAAATCTATGACGATAAGCTGAATGTGACGATCGACCTGAGAAGCTGCTAAACCAATACCTGGTGCCGCATACATGGTTTCAAGCATATCTGCTGCAAGTTGACGAATTTCATCAGTAACTTCTTCAACAGGCTTAGCAATGGTACGAAGACGGGGATCAGGAAAACTTAAAATAGGTAATAAGGCCATACTGACGTCCTCACTTATGCCATTGATTGAAAAACCAAATGAAGGGAATACTTCATCGAAAAATTGTGTGTTAGCCGCCTATTATAACGCATCTGCACGCATAATTTTTAGGAATTATCATAATGAAAAAGGTTTTTGACGGCATGGTTCAATTTCATGCTTTGGGGATAAAAAAGCATTTACTTGCTTTCGCACTTTTTACAGGGGTTGCATTCGGTACGGTAGCAGAGGTTTATGCTGCTAGTCCAAACCATAATCCACCCTCTCTTAAAAGTAATGCACCACATGTCTACGTAGTAAAACGAGGAGATACTCTATGGGACATTTCCGGTCACTTTCTGAGTAAACCTTGGCGCTGGCCTGAAATTTGGGCAAATAATCAGCATGTCAAAAATCCACACTGGATTTATCCAGGTGATCGATTATTGCTATGTAGTTTAGATGGCCGTCCATTGGTTGGAAAAGATGAGGGAGACGGTTGTGTAGGCATTATTCGCCGTTACACAGGTCAAATGACAAATTTACAACCTCAAGTTCGTGTGGAGTCAATTAACAATAACGTACCCGTTATTCCCGTTGAACATATCAAACAGTGGTTAGAACACAGCACTATTCTACCAGCCGATTCAATTCAACATACTCCTTATGTAATCGGTACTGTCGATCAACGTGTACTCGCAGCCAAAGGTCAAACTATTTATGCACGCGGACAAGGTTTAATTGATGGTCAACGTTATGCAGTCTACCGTGAAAGTGAACCTTATTATTTCACAGATAGTAAAGGCAAAAAGCACAGCCTAGGTCTTGAACTACAACAAGTTGCCTCGGGTATTGCTATCTCTTCTGAAAAAGACATTACCACGCTTGAGTTGACTGATAGCTACAATTCCGAAGTACGACGTGGTGATCGAGTTATGTTGGAAGAGGAAGCCACATTACCCACCTTATTTTATCCAGTGGATGCCACTCAAGTGACGGATGGCGGTAAAATTATTCGGGTAATGGGATCAATTGGTACCGCCGCCAAAAATAGTGTGGTGACTTTGGACCGAGGTACTGCACAAGGTATTCAAGTAGGGCAAGTTTTTGATATTACCCAGCAAGGGGAAACTATTCGGGATCCTAAAACCAAAGAATCAATACAGTTACCTGGTCAACAAATTGGTAGCTTAATGGTTTTTAGAACTTTTGATCAATTGAGTTATGCCTACGTATTAGAAAGCGATTTACCAATTAAAATTGGTTCAAGTATTCAGCCACCCCGCTTTAATGATTAATGCTGGATGTACTTTTTACGATGCTTACTCAACTTACTTCACACCATTACCACACGCTTAAAGTGTGGTATTTGGTGCAACACTCTTTAGTCAGCTTTAGAAAAATTGTCGATTATTTTGGTAATTGCGAAAAGGCAGTCCAACCAGTTAATTTGGCACAGTGGTCAAATCTTGGTTTACATGCTAATCATTTAAAACGTGTAGCTGAATTTCAAACTGCTCAAGGCCAAGCTCAGTTTGAAAAACTGATTCAACAGATCCATCAGCATACTGACTTTATTTTAACTGTAGATGACTCAGGCTATCCCACTCAATTACTACCTTATACAGATCATCCACCTATCATTTTTGGAAAAGGTCAAGCACAAGCCTTGTTGCAACCACAAATTGCGATTGTAGGTAGTCGAAAACCAAGCCCACATGGCCGTCAGGTGGCTTATGATTTTGCCTATTACTTAAGTGAAAAAGGATTTTATGTAAGTAGTGGCTTGGCATATGGCATTGATGAAGCCGCTCATCAAGGTGCTTCAGCACATCAACGGACTATTGCTGTCACAGGAACAGGTCTAGACAGTACCTATCCTGCTCAGAATAAAAAACTTGCCGAACAAATTTTGGCTCAAAACGGCGCCATTATTACTGAGTTTTTACCTGGAACCCCACCATTACAGCAGCATTTTCCCCGTCGAAACCGAATTGTTAGTGGTTTGAGTTTAGGAGTGTTAGTGGTAGAAGCAACGTTAAAAAGTGGCTCTCTGATTACTGCCAACAAAGCTGCTGAGCAAGGTAAAACCGTATTTGCCATTCCTGGTCATATTTACAGTGAATTTCATCAAGGTTGCCATCAACTCATTCGTGAGGGAGCAATTTTAGTCGATCATCCTGAACAGATTATTGAAGACCTTGCTTTACCTACCCAATGGCAAAGTCAGCAACAAAACTCAACTCAGGAGGCGATAGTTTCTACCGCCCCAGAAATTCCTGAGCATTTAATTAATCTTTATCAATCTTTAGACTGGGTCGGACAAAATATTGATCAGCTTGTCTTACATCACTCTCAGCCTGTGGCAGAACTCACCTCTTCACTGATGGAACTAGAACTACTTGGTTTATGTATGCAACAATCAGGATTGTATTTACGTTGTCGCTCTTAGTATTGGAGCGCACAATAGCAATTCTGTCTGATTGAAAGGAAGAGTATTAACATGATTACCACCTCAGTTACCGAAGCAGCCGAATGTTTACAACAAGGTCAAGTTTTGGCATATCCAACTGAGGCAGTTTGGGGGCTAGGTTGTGACCCTTTTAATGAGCAAGCTTTTCAAAAGATTCTTGAGTTAAAGCAAAGGCCTATTGAAAAGGGTGTAATTTTATTGGCAGGTCATATTAGCCAAGTCGAGCACCTGCTAACTTCTCTACCTCAAACCACCCAACAAGAAATTATTGATTGTTGGACGAATCATCAACCTTCAGAAAGAGCAACAACTTGGCTATTACCAGCCGGTGAACATATTCCTTCGTGGATTAAAGGTGAGCATCCACTTGTCGCTGTTCGAGTCACTACACATCCTTTATGTGTGGCATTGTGCAACGCTTTTCATGGTTTTATTGTCTCGACAAGTGCAAACCCAAGCGGGCAAGAACCTGCGCACTCACTACAGGATGCCTGCCAATACTTTGGTTCACAATTAAACTATCTGAATGGTGACTTAGGCCAGAGCCAACAGCCAAGTAGAATCATTAACGCTCTTACCAGAGAGATTATTCGCGTCTAATTTCAAACAAAAAAAAGCTCAGTTATATAGGGATAACTGAGCATAAAAAAGGATGGGTATATACCACATCCAGAGGGTTTGGATATCTGTGGAACGAAAGATGATCTGCCAAGAAAGCACGTCCTTCGTAGTGGCCGCTATTATGTGGTAAGTGATCAAATGAGAGAAATATATTATTT
>NZ_JABVBF010000177.1 GCF_013344765.1 Acinetobacter lactucae | reverse complement strand
TATTTGAAGTCATCAATATCGTCTCAAGTATAGTACTATACGTCACTTTATTATTTACCAGTTGTTCAAGTACTCTTAAAGCCAAACCTTCAAAAAATAATTTTCAATGTTACAATACAGTAATTTACTCAATTTCATTTGGATTTCAAAAGAAATGAATAGATTTTCATTAACTTTTTTATTTTTAAATATTTGGCTTTTTTCCCCTGTAGCTTTTGCTGAGACAAACACATTTCAAACGGAACCAGAATATAATCGGCCTAAATTTAATCAACATAAAAGCATGCTTGAAGTGAACGCAAACTCCCAAGACCAGAAGCTTACTGAACAACAAAATTCATTTAATTCCCATCATAATCAAAATGTAGATTTTTTTGAAATCGCAAAACAATATCAAGAAAATGAAACAAAGTCTTCTGCGTTTACTGATGACATTGTGAATATGAGTGCTCACGAACGTAGCCTTTACTACATTAGAAAGCATGACAATATAAATATTCAAAGAGAAATTCGTGACCAGCAGTTTAGATCGTTAAAACAACAGCGAGATAAAGGCGTTATCTCTAATGATGTATATAAAGAAAAGGTCTACAAGATCTTAGATAAGCCAACTTTTAGATAGATTTCAGACCCTCTTCGGAGGGCTGTTCTGCGAAAATGATTTGATAAAAGCTATATTCAGTTTTCCTAAAAAATTAAATTACATTTATAAAATTTTGTTACTTTTCCGCTATAATGATTATAATTATCGTTTAGGATTTCGATACATCAACATGGACCGCTCATCTGCTCTTTCACTCCCAAATTTTAAGTTCAAAGTTTCTACGCTTAGCTATGCAATTGGACTCGCTTGTACTTATTTAGCAGTTCCTGCACATGCCGAAGATACAACTACCAGTGCATTACCAACCATTACCATTAAGGCACAAGGCAATTGGCTAGAAGAAGCAAATGCAGAAACTGTTCACCAACATGCTGGTGCTCGAACTATTATTGACCGTAAGCGTTTAGATGAAACAGCTGCAACTTCAATTCGAGAAGCGTTAAAACAAATTCCTGGAGTTCAGGCTCAAGACAGTAGTGGAACAGGCGGTAGTGATGTTTCTCTCAATATTGGGGTTCGTGGTTTAGCATCTCGCCTGTCACCTCGTTCAACAGTTTTAGTAGACGGTGTTCCGCTTTCATTTGCACCTTATGGTCAGCCACAGCTATCTTTAGCTCCTGTTTCAATTGGAAATATTGAATCAGTTGACGTTGTACGTGGTGCTGGATCTGTTCGTTTTGGGCCTCAAAACGTCGGCGGAATTATTAACTTTGCGACCCGATCAATTCCTCAAGATTTTAGTGGAACTGTTAGCCTAACTTCAGAATATGCATCTGGTACTGACCAAGTAAAGCTCAGCCCTAATTTATTTGTGGGGGGAACTTTAGATAATGGTTTAGGCCTTGCCCTTTTATATTCAGGGACTAAAGGGAATGGTTATCGCGAAGCAAATAACAAGATTGACATCGATGATGTAATGTTAAAGTCTGCTTATCAATTTAATGATAAAGACTCGGTTGCTTTAAATTTGCATCATTATGAAGGTCGAGGAGAAATGCCAGAGGGTTTAACTCAGGCGCAATATGCTGAAAACCCTTATCAGTCTTCGGGTGAAAAAAACTATTTTGCAGGTCGTCGTACTGATGTCTCTTTACGTTATAACCATAAAGATGAAAAAAATAACTTCGAAGTTTTGAGTTACTACATCGATTCTTTCCGTACAAGTAATCTTGAGACTACACTAGCGAATGGGCAAAAACGACTCGACTCTGCTCCACGCGATTATAAAGTCTATGCGATTGAACCGCGTTACTCTCGTATTTATCAACTTGGTAATACTCAAAATGAAGTAACCGTGGGCTATCGCTACTTAAAAGAAGAAAGTTCTGAATTTGCTGGACGTACGGCATCTTATGCAGCTGGTTCATCAGTGCCAGATTTTGCGCCACGTAGTAGCAGCGAAGGCGGTACCAAAGCACATGCGGTATATATTGATAACCGTATGGAACTCGGCCGTTGGACGATTACACCGGGTGTTCGTTTCGAATCAATTGAAACCCATAATAACTTCACGGGTTATAACAAAGGACAAGTTAATACAGTTTATCCAAAAATTGATTCAGACGAATTTTTGCCAAGTTTATCTGTGATGTACTCGGCAAATGAAAACTGGAATATATTTGCAAATGCTGGTGTATCGTTTGGTCCACAGCAATACAGCCAATTGGCACGTCTTGAAGGAACCACCGCGACGGCTACAACCGACGGCTTACATCCTGAAAAATCGAATAACTATGAAATTGGAACCAAATATCTAGGTAATGGTCTAAATGCCGAATTTACGGTGTTCTACCTAGACTTTGATAAAGAGCTTTCATTGGTACGTGATGCTGGTAATAACGGAATCTGGACAGACTTAGGGGCAACCAGTCATAAAGGTATCGAAACGGGTATTAGCTATGATTTCGGTCAATTAACAGATGCGTTAGAAGGCTTAAAAGTATATGGAAACTATACTTTCACAAAAGCAGTCGCAGAAGCGGGTCAATTTAAAGATAAAGACCTACCGTTTTACTCACGTCATGTGGGTAATGTTGGGTTAGGTTATACCGTGGACAAGTGGTCTTTAAATGCTGACATGTTTGCGCAGTCTAAGCAGCATTCACCGGACCTTCCTGATAGTAATGTTTATCAAACAGAAGAAACTGCTGATGGTAAATACGGAGACATTCCAGGTTATACCACTTTTGCGCTACGTACCTCTTATGACTTAAGTTCACAAGTTAAAGGTTTAAAAATCGCTGGTGGAATCAAAAACGTTTTTGACAAGCAGTATTTTACGCGCTCAACAGACTCTACGGGCGGTAAGTATGTTGGATTGCCACGTACTTTCTATCTACAAACTTCTTTTGACTTTTAAAGCTCAATTAAGTTGAAAAAAGCCCTCTTCGGAGGGCTTTTTTATAGGCATTCAACACTAGAATATTGATCAACTACACAAGCGTCGACATAAAATATTCTAACAACTTATCTCTTTCATCGATCTTATTTGCACTTAAAAGCTGAACCATTGCCCCATCAATCACAAACAAAAACATGTAAGCATCTTCAACTGTAGCGGTCGCTTTTACGGTTAAAAGCAACTTATAAATTTCATTTATGAACCAATTTCGATAGTCGCTGACGACCTTATAAGCTGCTGGATAAAGCTTTTCAATTTCAAAAATAGCTTTAAATGGCAAACGATAAAAGCCCTCTAAGTTTGCATGAAAAAAGAAAATTTTCCTGAGCTGATCGAATGCCATAAGTTCACGGTACGAATGAATAATCGAAAACACTTCATGTTTTAATGCATCTGTTTGAAAGATTAAGCTCATTTGAATGAGCCTTTCTTTGGAGTGAAAATAGTTATAAAAAGTGGCTTTGGGAATTTTGGCTTCCTCAACAATTCGGTCAACCCCGATGTAAAACCCATGTTGATTAAATAAATCTTTTGCCGCGTGGAGCACGCGTAATGCTCTAAATGAAGATTCTAAATTTGGCATAGATATACCGTTTAAAATAATTTTTTGTTGTCTATAAATGAGATAAAAATACCGTCACTCTTAAATTGAGCGTTAAAAACAGGCATGCAAAAGCAGCACAAAAAAAGGTGTGCTCACCTATCTCAGGTTTATTGTTGCTATGATTTTTAGTCGTAACGATTCTTAAGGTGCAAAAAACCTATAGTCGATTAAACCTTTTTAAAGTTCTGTTGGATGGTATGAATAGAGAGACTTTGGCAAAGGCCAATAAAGAAAAAGAATTAGTACGCATAGCGGACTCCTAGATGAAATAGAAGTTCTGCCAAATCACTGCTAAATGATTATGGTGGCAGAACGAAGAAGGGTTAGCAGACCAGTCATCTAGGAACCGGCACGCCCGAGGGCGTCCCTCCTCCGTCCTACCGCTACGAAGGGAGACGAACGAGTTCGACACCAAAAAATTGCTTCTTTGATGTCCTAGATGAAAACGGTCTGCTAAAACCGACTGGCAATGTGGCCAGCAGGCAAAGGATAATCGGAGCGGTTTTGGGTGTCAATGTGATATTGGCTAGAAAACAGTTAAATAATTATTGTTTTTCATTCTCTTAACTTAATTTTATTTAATACCACACATAAAGCCTTTTTGTCGGCTTCTTTAATTTGTGGATGTTGAACAGGCCACATATAGCTACAGCCATAAGGTGCTTTGTTGTTATTTTTCTTGAGTTCATCGGCAATATTTTTTAGAAGTTCCGTGTTTAGCGTACTAATTTTTAAACGTACTTCTGCTAAATCTTGAGGCTTCCAATTGCTTTCAGGACTCGACAACCAATCTGCGCGATAGCGATACTGAATGGCTTTGGCAACATTCATTTGCGTCACAATAAATGGCTCTACTGTTTCGCTATTTAAGCCAAAAGATTCAGCTTCAGAAAGTGATTGATCCAGAACTTTCTTTTCTTGAGTTAAATCTTCAATCGGTAAATGCTGCTCTGCTTTATAACCCGCGACATCTTTCATGTAAGATAAGCGCTCGTTAACTAAACGGGCAGTTTGAGTGTATTGTGCAGCTTGCGCTATTGAAGAAATACACACGACAGCTGCTAACGTACAAACCACTTTAACTGCTGGCTGAGCACTTTTAATTTTTTTCATTTAAAACCTATCGAAATTATTGTTCTATCATCATTCCAGCTCAGTACTGTATTTCAAGAACATATGAAAGTAAAATTTTAAGATAGGCTAAGTTCTTGGCTCCATGCCGAATCAGGCTGGTGATAGATATGCTGGCAGACTTGCTTAAGAGATGAGGTAAAGTGCTGGTTATGCCCTTCCCATTTTTCAACCATGCAATAGGCGACATGAATGCCTTTAGGTTGGAACTCTCTTGCTAATGACTGAGATAAAGCACGAACACCCGCAAACATGCTTTGGCTTAACACATCGTACTGAGTCGAATGAATGGAAGGTGCACCAAGAAAAATAACGGTGCCCCGCTGCTGTTTCAACATCGGTTTAATCACAGCTTGCGCTACACTCACAGCACTTAAACCTGTGGCCTGCCAATTGTGTTCAATTTCTTCTAGAGATAAAGCTTGGATATTTGGTGAAGATGAGAAACTTGGCTGAAAGACACAGAGCTCAATCGTGTGTCCGTGACTAGAAATATAACGAACTAAACATTTTAAATGATTTGCATTCACCAAATTTAAACGGACTGCTGTCACTCCATCATTGATAGAATGAATTTTCATTTTTTGTGCGGCTGAATCATGTACAACTTGATAAAGATGTAATGGAAAGTGCGCATTTTTATCTAGAATGACAAAATCACGCTCGATCAATTGTAGGTCATGACCTGCGACCACAACACAGCCCTGCTTCTTTTTAAACCTTTGAAATATTTTTTTTAGCATTTTAGTCTCTCAAAATTTTTCTTGATAAGGGCGTAAATCCAGCTCATGTGTCCAGAGCTTCGGAGTTTGTTGATAAAGCATCCAATAGTTTTCTGCAATTGCATCAATATTAAGCCCCCCTGTACCCCGCGTAAGACGAGCTAAACGCCCCAAACCAAATAATGCTTTATTCACTCTATCGCCATCGACCATTCCATCAATAATCACATGAGCAATATGGATGCCTTGTGATTTATAAATTTGAGCTAAATTTAAGGCATACGCTCTTAAAGCGGATTTACCCATGGTAAAAGCCGCGAAAAAAGGTTTACCGCGTAGAGACGCACTCGCTCCAGTAAAAATAAGCGTACCGTGGTTTTGGTCTTTAAAGATTTTTAGACAGCTTTGAGAAACCAAATAAGCCGATAAAAAAGTGGATTGCCACATTTGAGTAAAAAACGACAATGGGCTACGTAAAAAGATGGAAGGAATATTCCCTCCCACATTATGAATAACAGCAGTAATCCGCTCATTTTGACTGGTAATAGTGTCAAACAAGGCCTGTACTTGCTTTATATCTTCTGCATCCAAACGGAACGCTACAGCATTGCCCCCATTGGCATGGATTTCGGCAGCGACTGCTTCAATTTTTTGGAAAGTACGTCCAGCAACATAAACTTTTAAGCCTTCTTTGGCGAAAAGACGGCACACAGCTGCACCAATCCCCTGTGATGCCCCGACCCCAATAACAACTGCACAATCTTGTGTTTTATCTAGTGTTGCCGATGTCATAGACATTTCACCCTGTTTGTTTTTTATACCATAATGCAATAAACGGACGATTCAAAATTTCTTTACTAAATTTTTTACTGGTACGGACCACTTCACCGAGTTGAGCAACTACAGCAATGTCTGCAATGGTTTGGCTGTCTCCAACCAACCATTCATTTTGTGATAAAACCTGCTCAATACGGTCGAGATGCCTTATAAACTCTTCTTCAACATGTTCAGCTTTCATTCGACCAAGTCCCTGAAAGAAAAGCTGTGTCTTCAATTCGGCCAAAATAAAACCTTTTACCATAGGCTTTTCATAGGCTGGGCGGCCAACGCTACTAATACGAATGGCTTCTTTTAAAGCTTCAGGGTCATTGACTCGTAAATAAACTTCAAAAAAATAAAGAGATTCATCTGCCCAATCTTCCCAAAGTTCAGCAAGAGCTTTTTGATTTGGATCTTCAGGGTAAAGCCGAGGTGTGTCTGGAAAGGCTTCATCTAGATAGCGAGCAATTCGAGTACTGTCTTGAATCCGTTGCCCGTTATAATCAATGACAGGTACTTTGCCGACCTTACTTAACAGAGGAACTTTCGCTCCAAGAATGCCGTTGTAGTTAACTGTGTCAAATGGAATTCCCTTGAATCTTAAAGCCCTTGAAATTTTTTGACAGAATGGAGAAATTTCCCATTGATGCAAAATAATATTCGACATTTATTCACCTTTATTT
>NZ_JABVBF010000176.1 GCF_013344765.1 Acinetobacter lactucae | reverse complement strand
GCTCTACGGATGCCGTGCTATTTTCTTCAATAAATGTCGTCGCGTAGTGTTCTAAATGCTCTTCCATCAATTGAGTGGCTAGCTTTTCATCGCCTTGCTCAATCGCATCTAAAATCGCACGGTGTTCATCTGCTGAACAATTATTATGTTTTGGAATTTCATATAAGCCAATTAATAACGAAGTTCGCGCAATTAGTGTCTGCAAATAACTGGTCATGATCGAATTCTGATTTGCTTCAATCAACTTTAAATGAAATTGCCCTGATAGCTTAATCCACTCGGCCCAATTGCCAGCTAAACGCTCATGAGACTCTTGATCTACTAAACCTCGAAGCTCACTAAAATCTAGACTATGTGACTTTTGAGCTAGCTTTTTTACAGTAGCGATCTCAAGTATGCTACGTGCTTCAAAGACCTCTTTTGTTTCATGAGCACTATGTTTTGCGATGAGTGCTCCACGATTGGGCTGAATTTCGATGACCTTATCATGTGCAAGTTTGACAAAAACACGTCTTAACACTCCTCGCGTTACACCGAATGCTTCACACAAAGGTGCTTCAACTAAACGTGCGCCAGGGGCAAGTTGTCGATTTAAAATAGCATCTACAATAGCATTATATATATGGTCATCAATTTCATCATTGCTCATTTCAACGGCTTTTTTTGGTGCATTTGATGGCATTGATTTCTCCATTTTATTATCGCCTCCTCTTTTTAAAACTTTATCTAATGACAATAGTGTAAGTTTAACTTAAGCATTTGGAAATATTTCTCTCATTTTTACAATACCCATGCTGAACTAAACGATTCAATATTAGATCTCTAAATATCTACTTATACACCTAAATTTATTTACTTTTTATAAAAAATTAAGCACTTCTCATTTTATAAATCTGTCTCTTCATATCCAAAATTCATACCAGTTTAAATAACTCATGGGCGCTATTTACTAAATTTGGCATAACTTTTGCTCAATTAAAATTGTGCACAATATAAATATTACATTGTGCACAATTTTAATTTCATTCTTTTAGACAGAACAACAATGCTGCTGAAAGTGCCCGCCCAATATAGGGAAGTGAGTGTTCAAGATGAATAATACCGAAGCAATAATTAAACCTTCTTATGATACAAAGCTAACAAATCAAGACTTAGCTCCTTTAAAAAAGCAAACTTGGAGCGCTTATAATATTTTCGCCTTTTGGATGTCTGATGTTCATAGTGTCGGCGGTTATGTCATGGCTGGGAGCCTTTTTGCACTTGGGCTAAATAGCTGGCAGGTACTTCTATCTTTACTCATCGGTATTGCCATAGTTCAGTTTTTTACAAACCTCATTGCCAAATCTAGCCAACAAACCGGCACACCCTATCCTGTTATTTGCCGCGCAACCTTCGGTGTGCTTGGTGCAAATATTCCTGCTGTTATTCGTGGGCTTATTGCTGTCGCATGGTATGGCATTCAAACTTATTTGGCCTCAAGTGCATTCTTATTGGTCATTTTAAAGTTCTTTCCAGAATGGTCAGTCTATGCCGATGTTTCAAATTACGGCTTTCTTGGGCTTTCATATTTAGGATGGGTTGGCTTCATGCTGCTTTGGTTACTGCAAGCGATTGTTTTCTGGTCTGGAATGGACAGCATTCGTAAGTTCATTGACTGGGCGGGTCCAGCGGTCTACGTTGTGATGTTTGCCATGGCAGTATGGCTCATCTGGAAAGCTGGCTGGCAAAATATTGATTTAAACCTAAGCGGTGTTCAATATGACGGTTTTGCAGTTGTACCAGTCATGATTGGGGCTATTGCTCTTGTTGTTTCATATTTTTCAGGGCCGATGCTGAACTTTGGTGACTTCTCACGTTATGGCAAAAGTTTTAATGCCATTAAAATGGGGAACTTTCTTGGCTTACCAATTAACTTCTTAGGCTTCTCTTTACTTACTGTGGTTTGTATTGCAGCAACTTTACCAGTGTACGGCAAGCTCATTACAGACCCCGTCGAAATGGTTGGTAAATTGGATAACACCTTTGTGGTGATTTTAGGTAGTTTGACCTTAATGATTGCCACCATTGGAATTAATATTGTCGCTAACTTTGTTTCTCCTGCGTTTGATTTTTCTAATGTCTCCCCGAGCAAAATTAGCTGGCGCATGGGTGGAATGATTGCAGCAGTGGGTTCGATTTTCATTACCCCATGGAATTTATTCAATAATCCTCAAGTGATCCATTACACCATTGATGTTTTAGGTGCATTTATCGGTCCACTTTTTGGTGTCTTGCTCGCCGATTTTTACCTCGTTAAAAAGCAGAAAATCGTAGTAGATGATTTATATACCTTAGATACTCAAGGCTCGTATTGGTACAAAAATGGTTATAACCACTCTGCCTTTTATGCCTTAATTCCAGCTTCATTAATTCCTATTCTCTGCGTACTTTTACCACAACTCTCTGGGCTGGCTAATTTCACATGGTTTATTGGGATGGGATTCGGTTTCATTATCTACCGATTTCTTAACCAACCGCTTGGCCATACTAAATCGGCAATGACTAAGGCAAAAGCACAATGAAAATTAAAATTATTAATCCCAATACCACGCAAAGCATGACCGATAAAATTGCTGCATCAGCCAAGATAGTCGCAAATTCTGATACTCAAATTATTGCAGTGAGTCCTCAAATGGGCCCTGCAACAATTGAAAGTTATTACGATGAAACTCTAAGTGCAGTAGGTGTGTTAGAAGAAATCCGCCAAGGTGAACAGCTAAATGTAGATGCCTATATTATTGCCTGTTTTGGCGATCCTGCACTTTATGCTGCACGTGAAATCACTTCAGCGCCTGTGATTGGAATTGCTGAAGCAGCCATGCGAACTGCAAGTTATGTTAGTACTGGGTTTAGTGTGGTCACAACCTTACAACGCACAGTGAATATGAGTTGGCATCTGGCTCATCGCTATGGCGCTCAACCCTTCTGTAAAAATGTTCGAGCTTGTGACCTTGCGGTTGATGAGTTGGAGCTTCCTGACTCAGATGCTTATCGAACCATACGAGATGAGTGCAAAAAAGCGCTCGCAGAAGATAAAAGCGATGCGATTGTTTTGGGCTGTGCTGGTATGAGTGATTTATGTCTAAAGCTACAAAACGAGTTGGGAGTGAGTGTTATTGACGGCGTTGCAGCAGCAGTTAAACAAGCTGAAATGTTAGTTCAGTTAAATTTAAAAACCAGCAAAATTGGTGATTGGGCTTCACCTCCTGTAAAGAACTACACAGGCATATTGTCAGGATTTGGAATGCGATAAAGAGTTACAGTTTCAATTCCAGCTCAAAATTAGAGTTGGAATTGAAACAAAGAATAATTAAAAGAATTAAGCCTCTGCTAACTCTGGCTGTTGTTCTTCTTTATAAAATGGTACATCGCCATTAATAGTTGCACGGTGCATGATGCGATGGGCATCGCCATAATCAAATAATGCTTTATGTTGTGTGCAACGGTTATCCCAAATCGCGACATCACCGTCTTGCCATTTCCAGCGTAAATGAAATTGCTCTTGAGTCGCATGTTCAAACAAGAAATTAAGTAATTGCTCACTTTCTTGTTCAGGTAACTCATTAATGTGTGTAGTAAAACCCTCACTTACAAACAACAAAGGCTCGCCCGTAACTGGATGAGTACGCACTACTGGATGAACCACTGGTGGGTTACGCTTAAATGTTTGCAAAAGCTTTTCACGCTCTTCTTCATTATGAGCAAAACGCTCAAGTGGAAAAGACTTACGAATATCGTGTGTTGCAGTTAAGCCACGTAGTTTTTGCTGTAGTTCGAGCGGTAGCCCTTTAAAAGCTGCTGTGTTGCTCGACCACAACGTGTCACCGCCTACAGGTGGAATTTTAATGGCTTGTAATACACAGCCCAAAGGTGGAGTTTTACTAAAAGTCACATCTGTGTGCCAAAGTTCATTGTCACGCAAATCTTGTTTCCAGCTATCGAGCACCATCACTTCAGGTACATCTTCAATTGAAGGATAAATCGGGTGCACATGTAAGCTGCCAAAACTACGGGCCAAGTCTGCCTGTGCTTGTGGTGCTAATTGTTGCTTTCGAAAAAAAATGACCTGATGATCAAGCAAAGCCTGCTGGATTTGTTGCGTTGTTTGTTCATTTAACGCATTCAAATCAATATCGTGAATAATTGCGCCAATGGTAGGCTTGATCACTTCAATATTTAAGTTTGCTACTACTGTATTCATCTTCTTTACTACAACTGCTGACCATACCAAGGAGAAAACTGTTTTTGTAACCAACGTAAAAACAGCTCAAAACTAACTGCGACAATCGCAATCACAATAATGCCCAGAATCACCGTATCGGTAATTAAGAACTGCGCTGCCGATTGCACCATAAAACCAATACCACGGTCCGCTGCAACTAACTCTGCTGCAACTAATGTTGACCAACCCACCCCTAAACCAATACGAATGCCGGTAATAATATGAGGTAAAGCTGTTGGCAAAATGACATGCCAAAAGACTTGTGACTGACTTGCCCCTAGCGACAATGCAGCACGTTCACGGTTAAGCTGATGGCTTAACACGCCATGCGCACTACTAATAATGACAGGCGCCAAAATCGAGAAGAAAATCAAAAGTACTTTTGTGGTTTCGCCAATACCGAACCAAATAACAAGTAACGGCAAATAAGCTAACGGTGGAATTGGACGTAATAATTCAACTAAAGGATCTAAAACAGCACGAACCCATTTGTTCAGACCCATCCATAAACCGAGCGGGACACCAATCACTACGGCAGCAATCAAAGCTAAAAATACACGAGAGATACTAGCGGCCAAGTGTTGCCACAACGTAGCCTTCATAAAGCCTTCTTGGCTGACCGATATAAATTTTTGCCAGACTGCCTGTGGACTCGGTAAAAACAGTTCAGGTACAACATGCAAAGCAGTAATGAGGAACCAGAGTGCAACTACACTCCCCACACTAATTATGCTGACCGCCAAAGTACGATGCTTCTCAAAAAATGACGATAGAAATGAAGCATTTTCTCTTTGCACATTTAACTTAGGTTTAAGCTCTGCTTTGTCATATTCATAGACGTTATCTTTAGTGTTCATGTAGGTAACGCCTCCTTACCGCTTTGTTTTTGTGCCCTTAAACTTTCAAATAGTTGTTCTCTGAGCTTAATAAATTGAGAGTCCGATTTAATTGAGCGAATAGACTCGCCCTGACGATATCGTTGAGCAAAATCGAGATGTAGAGTTTCTACAATTTTGCCTGGATGAGCTGTCATCAGAACTAACTGATTGCTGAGCAATAATGCTTCTTCAATATCATGAGTAATTAAAAAGAAGCTTTTATTTTGTTGAATCCATAAATCGAGCACTAACTGCTGCATGTTTTCACGCGTAAAAGCATCTAATGCGGCAAAAGGTTCATCTAATAAAATAAACGGCGCGTGACTGATCAAAGCTCTGGCAATACCAACACGTTGTTTCATACCACCTGAAAGTTCCCAGATATTGGCTTTTTCAACATGACTTAAACCTACAATTTTCAAAATTGCGTTTACTTGTGCCTCAATCTCTGCACGCTTTAAACCTTTTAACTGCAAAGCGAAGCCAACATTATCTGCAACATTCAACCAAGGCAGTAAGGCGTGATCTTGAAATACAACAGCACGGGTTACATCTGGTCCAGTTACGACTTCATGATTTACAAGTACATCACCAGAACTCGGCTTTTGAAAGCCTGCCAAGATATTAAGCAAAGTTGTTTTGCCACAACCCGACTCACCTAAAATGACAGTTAAAGAACCTTCTTCAATGGTGAGGTTAATGTCTTGTAAAACTGGCTTTTGCTGTTTAGGAAAAGTCAGATGAATATGTTTGGCTTCTAATACACTCATGACAACTCCTTAAGGCTGCAAAAATGAAGAGTTCACATTGCCTTTATAATCGGCTTTCAATTGATCGACTTTGCCCTGACCTTTTAAGAACTTCGCTGTATCAAAAATATTTTGTGCAAATTCACCATCTAACGTTTGTTTTTGCTGAGCATGGTCAAGGTAGATGTTTCCACTTAATAAAAGCGGGATATCTTTTGGATCAGAACCTGTAAGCTGGGCAATTTTGTGCACGTTATCGGCATCTTTAACGTAAGCAGCTGGGTCTTGATTATATTTTTCAAGCTGCTCAAGCGTAGTTTTAACAAAAGCTTTTAAGAAATCAGGATTTTTCTCTGCAAAATCTTTACGTACAACCCATAAGTCATAAGTTGGAGCGCCCCATTCACCCACTTGTTTTGAGTCTGTTAAAACCGTACCAGATGCTTTAGCTTTACTTAAAGCAGGCTCCCACACATATGCTGCATCAATATCACCACGTTCCCATGCAGCTGAAATTTCAGGTGGACGCAAGTTAATAATTTTTACTTTGTCTTCTGGAATATTCCAATATTTAAGTGCAGACAAAAGACTGTAATGTGTGGTCGAAACAAAAGGTACAGCAATCGTTTTACCAATTAAATCTTGAGGGCTTTTAATGCCTGATTTATTACTCACCACGAGTGCTTCAGATGCACCAAGTTTTGAAGTAATTAAGAATACCTCAATGGGTAAATCACGGCTTGCCGCAGCAGCAAGTGGGCTTGAACCAATATTGCCAAGTACGACATCGCCTGAAGCAAGTGCGTTTACAACATCTGAACCCGCATCAAATTTTTTCCATTGAATAGTCCGCTCGCTATGTTTTTCATATTCCCCATTCGCCTGTGCAACTTTGCTTGGGTCCACCCCTGTTTGATAAGCAATCACGACAGGTTTGTTGTTACGAACTGAAGCACCCGTATTATTATCTTTCTTATTCTGCCATACGATAAATGCAACAATTGCGACTACTACAATTACCGTGATAATCAACGGTTTGGTCTTAGTGCTCATAATTTCATGATCTTTCAATAATATAAGCTCATGGTATGCAGCCGGCTTTAT
>NZ_JABVBF010000175.1 GCF_013344765.1 Acinetobacter lactucae | reverse complement strand
ATTCTTATTTTTCGCATATTGTTTTTTCCAAGTAGTAAAAAACTGATAAAGAATGAGTAATGTTTGGACGAAGAAAAACTATATCCCTTAAAAATAATGATATATTCCAAAGAAAATTTTGAATAAATACAGTTAGGCATGATGTCTTGGCATTGTGGTCTAAATGTGTGTGAATAATGAAAAGGACATTCAGATGTCAAAATGCCCAAAAAAATATATTGTTGCTTTTGATCAGGGCACAACAAGCTCAAGAGCAATTGTTTTAGACCATGATGCTAACGTTGTAAGTATTGCTCAAAAAGAATTTACTCAGATTTATCCTCAGCCTGGTTGGGTCGAGCATGATCCTATGGAAATTTGGGCCACACAAAGTGCTGTTTGGGTAGAAGCTCTAGCTCAAGCAGGTATCAAGAGTGAACAAGTTGCAGCAATTGGTATTACAAATCAGCGGGAAACCACAATTGTCTGGGATAAAAAAACAGGTAAGCCGATTTACAATGCGATTGTTTGGCAAAGCCGACAGACAACAGAAATATGCAATCAATTGCATAAAGCAGGTTGGCAAGAATACATCCGAAAAACTACAGGTTTAGTGATTGATCCGTATTTTTCGGCTACAAAAATTAAATGGATTTTAGACCATGTTGAAGGAAGTCGTGAACGCGCTGAGCGAGGAGAGTTGTTGTTCGGTACTGTGGACACTTGGTTAATTTGGAAACTCACCAATGGTGCGGTTCATGTTACTGATTTTACCAATGCTTCGCGAACTATGCTTTTTGATATCGAAAAGCTTCAATGGGATGAAAAACTTTTACAAGCTTTAGACATTCCTAGAGCAATGTTGCCAGAGGTTCGTAGCTCATCAGAGGTTTATGGATATACACATACTATCAGTGGACAAGAAGTAGGTATTCCAATCGCAGGAATTGCAGGGGACCAACAAGCTGCACTTTTCGGACAAATGTGTGTTGAGTCGGGCCAAGCAAAAAATACTTACGGTACAGGCTGCTTTCTCTTAATGAACACAGGTAAGAAGATTGTTCGTTCAGAACATGGATTGCTGACTACTATTGCATGTGGTGCGAGCGGTGAGGTGAACTATGCCTTGGAGGGTGCCGTATTTAATGGTGGTTCTTGCGTACAGTGGTTACGCGATGAGTTAAAGGTCATTAAGAACGCTAAAGAATCTGAGCTTTACGCAACACGTGTAAAAGATAGCAATGGGGTATATGTCGTTCCTGCATTTACAGGATTAGGTGCACCGTATTGGGATCCGACAGCGCGTGGAGCAATTTTTGGACTTACTCGTGGCGCTAGTATTGAACATATTATTCGTGCAACTTTAGAGTCTATTGCTTTTCAAACTCGAGATGTTTTAGATGCCATGCAGCAAGATGCAGAAGAAGAGCTTCGCACACTTCGAGTTGATGGTGGAGTAACCGAAAATAATTTCTTGATGCAATTTCAGGCCGATATTTTAGCAACACCAGTAGAACGTCCAATAATGAAAGAAACTACAGCTTTGGGTGCGGCTTTCCTTGCTGGACTAGCGACGGGTTTCTGGCAGGATCTACATGAATTAAGGGATAAATCTGCTATAGAAAAGGTATTTGAACCAAAATTGTCTTCTGAACAATCCGAGCTGATTTATAAAGGATGGCTCAAGGCAGTTAAGCGTAGTCAAAGTTGGGCTGAGGATTGATCTGCTATTTAACTAGTTGAATTCAATAGTAGGGTAATCAATTAACGGTTAAATACTTGGTTATTTAAAATTGATTATTCTACTTTTTTGATTGTTGTTTCATCAATTTGATGTTTTAATTTTTATAAGATCAACAATAAAAAGAAATGAGAAATGAAAGTACAGGCTAATGATTATTCAAAAATATATGACATTGCCGTGATTGGTGGCGGTATTAATGGCGTCGGTATTGCTAATGATGCAGCAGGCCGTGGACTATCGGTATTTTTATGTGAAAAAGATGATTTAGCGAGTCACACCTCATCTGCTAGCAGCAAATTAATTCATGGTGGATTGCGCTATTTAGAGCATAAAGAGTTTCGCTTGGTTAGAGAGGCTTTGGCAGAGCGTGAAGTGCTATTGGCTAAAGCTCCACATATTATTAAACCCATGCGTTTTATTATGCCTCATCGACCACATTTACGCCCTGCATGGTTAATTCGTGCAGGACTGTTTTTTTATGATCACTTGGGAAAACGAGAAAAATTATTAGGTTCGAATCTTATTTACTTCAGAGAAGATAGCCCTTTAAAACCAGCTATCACGCGTGGCTTTGAATATTCTGACTGTACTGTAGATGATGCACGTCTTGTAGTGTTAAATGCACTACAAGCCAAAGAGCAGGGTGCTACAGTCGTGACACGAACACGATGTGTTAGGGCTTATAAAGAACAAGAACTGTGGCATTTGGAACTACAAAGTGGAGTTGAGTTTTATCAGATACGTGCAAGAGTTTTAGTGAATGCAGCTGGCCCTTGGGTTGAAGAAATTATTAGTGAAAACCTAAATTTAAAATCGCCTTATCAAATCCGATTGATCCAAGGTAGTCATATTGTTGTACCAAAATTATATGACTGCCATAAAGCCTTCATTATGCAAAATGAAGATCGACGCATCGTGTTTGCAATTCCATATTTGGAAAAATATACACTGATTGGTACGACAGATCAGGAATATACAGGTGATCCACAAAAGGTAGAGATTACCGATGTAGAAATAGATTACCTCTTAACAGTGACAAATTCACATTTTAAAAAGCAGTTAACTCGAGCTGATATTGTAAGTCAGTACTCGGGTGTACGTGCGTTATGTGATGATGAGTCTGATAATCCTTCAGCCATTACCCGTGACTACACTTTGGCACTACAGACTGAACATAAAAAAGTACCTTTGTTATCTGTATTTGGTGGCAAGATCACGACTTACCGAAAATTGGCAGAAGCTGCTTTAGAAGATCTGTCTCCATTTTTTAGTGGCATGGCAGAGGGGTGGACTGCAAACGAGCCTTTACCAGGGGCTGAAAACTGGACAACCTTAGATGATTTAACGCATCAGATTCAGTCACGTATAAGTGGAGTGTCTGAATCACTTGCTAACCGTTGGGCGCATGCATATGGCACGAGAGTGTGGAATATGCTTCAAGAGCGAAATGCATTCGAGCAATTGGGTCAGAATTTTGGACATGATTTATTTGAATGTGAAGTTAAATATTTATGTGAATATGAATGGGCGAGTGCTGCTGAGGATATATTGTGGCGTAGAACTAAATTAGGTCTAGCATTTGATGAAAAACAAGTAAAAGTATTAGAAGCTTATTTATCTGAGCGTCGACAAAAAGATGATGCCGCATAATAAAAAAGGCCGCACATAGCGACCTTTTTTATATTTAGCAATTAGAAGCCAGTTTTTACAGCTTCAAGTAAAGCTGCTTGACGTTCTTTTAATGCTTTAGGTAAGCGATCACCGAGTTTATTAAATAAATCAGTGTGGCTTTCAATTTCAGTAATCCACTGATCTTTATTTTGAGCTGTGATGAGGTCAAACTCTTCTTTAGAGAATTCAGTACCTTGCCAGTTCAAGTCGTCATATGTTGGAACAAGACCAATTGGTGTTTCAACAGCATTTGCACGACCTTCACAACGGTCAATGATCCACTCAAGAACACGCATGTTTTGACCGAAACCAGGCCATACGAAGTTGCCTTCAGCATCACGACGGAACCAGTTTACGTTGAAGATTTTTGGTAATTTATTACCGGCAGCTTCAGCTTTTGTACTTACTTCTTGACCAATGTTTAACCAGTGATCGAAGTAGTCAGCCATATTGTAGCCAGCAAATGGAAGCATCGCGAATGGGTCACGACGAACGATACCTTGTTGACCAACAGCAGCAGCAGTAGTTTCAGAACCCATAGTTGCAGCTTTATATACACCGTCAACCCAGTCGAAAGCTTCAGAAACTAAAGGAACCGTATCTGCACGGCGACCGCCGAAAATGAAGGCAGAAATTGGAACACCAGCTGGATTTTCCCAGTCAGCATCAATAGAAGGACATTGACCAGCCGCAACAGTGAAGCGAGCATTTGGATGCGCTGCTTTTTCACCATTTACGTGAGGTTGACCTTTCCAGTTTGTTAAGTTTGTTGGAACTTCTTTAGAAAGACCTTCCCACCATACTTGACCGTCTTCAGTTACCGCTACGTTTGTATAGATAACATCTTTATGAAGAGTTGCCATACAGTTAGGGTTAGTCTTGGTATTTGTACCAGGAGCTACACCGAAGAAACCAGCTTCAGGGTTAATCGCATATAAACGACCATCTTCACCTGGTTTGATCCAAGCAATATCGTCACCTACAGTTTCGATTTTCCAACCTTCATAACCTGCTGGCGGAATTAACATTGCAAAGTTTGTTTTACCACATGCAGACGGGAATGCTGCAGCGATGTAGTGTTTCTCGCCTTGAGGATTAGTTACACCAAGAATAAGCATATGTTCAGCTAACCAACCTTGTTCGCGTCCCATGACAGAAGCGATACGAAGAGCTAAACATTTTTTGCCAAGTAATGCGTTACCGCCGTAACCAGAACCGAAAGACCAGATTTCACGAGTTTCTGGATAATGAACGATATATTTTTCAGGGTTACATGGCCAAGCAACATCTTGTTGACCTTCAGCAAGTGGAGCACCTACTGTATGTACACAAGGAACAAACTCGCCGTCTGTACCTAATACGTCATAAACTGCTTTACCCATACGTGCCATTTTACGCATGCTAACAGCAACGTAAGGAGAGTCAGTTAACTCAATACCGATATGAGCAATGTGGCTACCTAAAGGACCCATTGAGAAAGGAACAACGTACATTGTACGGCCTTCCATTGAGCCTTCAAATAAACCATTTAATTTTTCACGCATAACAGCTGGGTTTTCCCAGTTGTTTGTCGCACCAGCATCTTCTTTATTTTGAGAGCAGATGTAAGTACGGTCTTCAACACGTGCAACGTCAGATGGGTCAGAATTTGCAAGATAAGAACCAGGATGTTTTTCTTGGTTTAATTTCTGCATGGTGCCGTTAGCGATCATCAAGTCGATTAGACGTTGATACTCTTCTTCGCTTCCGTCACACCATTCGATTTTTGCTGGTTTGGTTAAGTTTGCAATTTCTTCAACCCACGCGATAAGCTTAGGATGACGAACGAATTCTGGTGCGTTCACTGTGGTCATGGTGAGGCCTATTCAAAATATGTACAACGTACAAGTCATTCATTGAGAGGTACAATGAAAGATCAAATAAAAAAGTGGCTGTATTAAAGCACAAAATCATAAAAAAAATAAGACTAAAGACTAAGAAATAGATATTTTGATTTTTAAATTTTTTATCAATAAAATCATATTGTTATTGTTTTTTACAATATCTTATTCGTCATATTTTTATGTTGTATGTATGTTATTTATATTATTTATTTCTTTAAAAATCATGCACTTGATTCATAATTTTTTCTTGAGAATTATTATTGATTATACAAATGATGTTCATTCGAAATTTACATAAAGAGACTTTTATTAGGCGTTTTTATATACAATATTTATGATGAATCCCTCCAAGATAATAAAAATGCGGACTTTAAAACCTCTCTCTATCATCTATAACCAAAAATCGGGTTTTCATGCGTCAAAACATGAAGATATGTATGAACAGTTAATGACTTTATTCACCGAATTTGGTTTTGAAATACAAGTTTTTGAATTGGCAGAAGATGTTTCTTTTGATGATTTAATGAGTCAAGTGATCCACCGGCATAGTCAAAATACAAATTTAGGTGTTGTTGTTGCAGCAGGTGGGGATGGAACCTTAAATGCGGTAGCATCAAAGCTTAGACATACCAATATTCCTATGGGAATTTTACCTTTGGGAACCTTTAATTATGTCGCTAAAGTTTTAGATATCCCCTTAGATTTGTTAGAAGCTGCTGAAGTTATCGCTACAGGTACACCACGCTCTGTACATATTGCGACAATTAATGATCATGTTTATTTGAATAATGCGAGCCTAGGGTTGTATCCATTATTTATAAAAAAACGTGAGCTTTATAATAAATACTTAGGGCGTTTACCTTTGCATGCCTATACCTCAGCTTTGGATGTTTTATTAAGGGAAAATAAATCCATGAAGCTTTCTGTGACAGTGGATGGAAAGAAATATCCAGTCAAAACGCCTTTAATTTTCTTTGGTAATAATCAACTGCAATTGTGTGATATGAAATTAAGAATTGCCGATTGTGCTGCACAAGGGCGGGTCGCTGGAGTGGTCATTACAAAAAGTGATAGGCTTAGTTTATTAAACATGTTGTGGCAATGGATTCAGGGCAAAGTCGAAGAGGCACAAGATGTTTATAGTTTTTGTGCAGACCATGTGGTGGTGGATTGTGCAAAAAGATCAAAACTTACAGTCGCATTAGATGGTGAAATAATAGAGATGAAAACACCTTTAAATTTCTCTGTAGAAAAGAATGCTTTAAATATTATGGTGCCAAATGCTGTTACATCTGTCTGATTTGCATTTTGGAACAGAAATCGAAGCATGTTTAGATGCGATCCGACTTTTTTGCACTCAACATAGACCTGAAGTCATTGTTGTAAGTGGAGATATTACTCAACGTGCCCGATATCAACAGTTTTATAAATGCCGTCAGTTTTTAGATAGTCTTAATATTCCTTACCTTGTAGTGCCTGGTAATCACGATATTCCGTTGTACCATGTCTGGAACCGTTTTTTTTCACCATTTACTCGCTACCAATATTTTTTTGGCCAGCTTGAACCAACTTTAGAAACTGAACATTTTTATATTGTTGGGGTGAATAGTATTCGCCGTCGTTATCATACTCGTGGACATATTTCGATTGAGCAAATTCAAACGACTTATGAGCGATTACAGCAAGGGCCAGCTGATAAAATCAAATTAGTTGTTTTCCATCAGCCTTTTTATACTCCACCTGATGATGAGCATGGTATTAAAGATTGTCCTGTATTAGGAAAAATGGCGCTCGAAAAATGGAGTACAACGGGACTATTTGGAATGTTACACGGGCATTTACATAAAACCGCTGTATATGATTTAACGAAAATTTATCAATTAAAGATAGATCATCCTATTTATGATATTCATGCAGGAACAGCAACTTCTAGCCGTTTACATTATC
>NZ_JABVBF010000174.1 GCF_013344765.1 Acinetobacter lactucae | reverse complement strand
AAGTGCTTTTGAATAAGCACTTACATTTTTTACCAATAGTTTAAAAAAAAGTATTATCACTCAAAAAAATACTCTTTATTTATTTTGGATTTTTTTTACACTTTAGTCGTTAAGTAATTTATTAAAAGACACAATTCATTTAGAATGATTTTCACTATCTGCTGTTCTTCTACTTACAGCTGTCTTTGACTTGAATAACAAGTCTCATGCTTTTGAAAATTCGCGTGGCTTATAATCGTAATGAATCAATCACTTCATCAATCCATGGAAGACGCTCCACACATCCGTGTTTTAGATGAGTGGCATGACAAGATTCCTGAAGATCTCTATATACCTCCAGCTGCATTTGAGATTTTGCTCGAGCATTTTGAAGGTCCATTAGATTTTTTAATCTATCTGATTCAGAAAAATGGTTTCGATTTAATTCAACTCGATATTGCGCCTATTGCGACTCAATATTTAGCTTATATGGATAGTATGAAGTCTTTAAATATCGAGTTAACGGCAGATTATATGGTAATGGCTGCTCTATTGGCCGACCTAAAATCTCGCCTACTTTTACCGAAACCTACAATTATAAGCATTGAAAAAGATCCTAAGCAGGAGCTTATTGATCGTCTTGAGACTTATCTACGTATTAAGCAAGCAGCTGAGCGTTTAGGTCAAATGCCAATTCTTGAGCGCGATACATTTAGTGCTAATGTAAGCTTAGGCCATATCTCGCCTATTTATGAAGGTTACGATATCTCAGCGCTACATGATGCTTTGTTCTGTGTATTTAACCGTCCAGAACCTGTTACGCACGTTATTGCTCAAGAACCTGTTTTACTTGAAGAACGCATCGCATATATTGAAGAGAAATTAGAGTCTGGCGACGTGTTAAGTTTTAAAGAATTACTCAACCCCCAACAGGGCCGTATGGGAATGGTTGTAACATTTATGGCGGTTTTAGAGTTAACCCGCCAGCAGAAAATTAAAATTATTGCCACTGGTATTGAAGCCCCCTTAGCAATTCAAGGATCTTCACTATGAGTAGTTTCGAACAAAATAATAGTGATTTGTCATTAGCTGACATACATCATGAAGTCTTATTACAACTTGAAGCAATTATCTTTGCCAGTGAAGCGCCTGTTTCTATTGCTCGCTTAAAAGAAGCATTTAATAATCAGTACAATAAACAACAGCTTCGCCAACTTTTACAACAGCTTGCGCTATTACAACATGGCCGGTCTATTGAGTTGATTGAAACAGCGCAAGGGTTTCGCTTTCAGGTAAGATCTAAATATCGTAGTATTATTGCGCAAATTTGGCCAGAGCGACCAACAAAACTGTCGCCTTCATTACTAGAAACCCTGGCTGTCATTGCTTATCATCAACCGGTTACCCGAGCTGATATTGAACAAATTCGTGGTGTATCTAATAATAGTCAGATTCTTAGAACACTATTTGACTGGAACTGGATTAAAGAAGCTGGTTTTAGAGATTTACCCGGAAGACCTGCGTTGCTAATTACAACGCCTCAGTTTCTGAATGCTTTTGGTCTAGCTTCGCTAGGCCAATTGCCTCCCCTACAGAACGCCAAGGAAGCCTTTATGGCTCTCGATGCAAATGCACCGAAATCATAAAGAGGTGGACTGTTGATCATTATGTCTAAGGTTGTGCTGTCATGAGTGAAAAATTGCAAAAGGTATTAGCGCGAATCGGATTAGGTTCCCGCCGATATATGGAAGAGGTTATTGCCGCAGGACGCGTGAGTGTAAACGGTCGTGTTGCCCAAGTGGGTGAGCGCATTGAACCAGGCGATGAATTACGCATTGATGGCCGCAAAGTTCAGTTTCAGATTGAAGACGAGATTCGTCGTCGTGTACTGATTTATTATAAGCCTGAGGGTGAAATCTGTTCACGGAATGATCCTGAAAAACGCCCGACCGTATTTGATCATTTACCACAAATTGCCAATGACCGCTGGGTAATGGTAGGTCGTCTGGATATTAACAGTACGGGTTTATTACTCTTCACAAATGATGGTGAACTCGCTAATCGCTTAATGCATCCATCAAATGAAATTGAACGTGAATATGCTGTTCGAGTTATGGGTGAAGTAACCCCTAAAATACGCCAAAATATGGTCACTGGAGTAGAGCTCGAAGATGGCCAAGCCAAATTCGAATCATTCTCTGAAATTGGTGGTGAAGGTATTAACCGCTGGTACCAAGTCGTAGTGAAAGAAGGCCGTAACCGCGAAGTACGTCGTATTTTCGAATCGCAAGATCTTAAAGTAAGTCGTTTATTACGTACACGCTATGGTACCGTTATTTTACCACGCGAATTACGTACTGGCCGTTGGATGGAACTCGACAAAACTGACATCGACAACTTAGCAAAATCAGTTGAGTTAAAACCACGCCAAGGTACAGGTTTATTTGGTATGGCAAAACGTCGTACTGATCGTATGACTGAAAAACCAATGGCAGCGCGTCGTGGCGGTTACTTACGTCAACAACGTCGTGATGATGAAAAAGAAGCTCCAGTTAATACGGGTAGCCAACGTAAAGCGACTGGCTTTAACCGTGGCTCTAAGAAATTCTAAAATATGCATAAGATGTAAAAAACCGCTCTTATAAGAGCGGTTTTTTATAGCCCGTTGAACTTAATTCATTTTTGCCAGTTCAATCCATTCAGCTTCAGGGAAATGAACAGCTAAATAATCTTTCAAATAATTTGAAGTATCTTGAGAAATTAATGGATCTTTTGATTCATCTTTTAGGTTATAAACCAAGGCTTTTAATTTCAGTCCACGAGTTTTAAGTGCTTCAAGACTAAGTAAAGTGTGATTAATACTTCCGAGTCGACCCGAGGTTACTAAAATAACCGGAAACTGGTGCTGAGCCACATAATCGATGGTCAGCAGACTGGTGGTTAATGGCACCATTAAGCCTCCCGCACCTTCTAACAATACAATTTCAAAACGTTCAGCTAATGTTTGAGTCGCTTTTTCAATTTTTTGAAAATCAATTTCTCGGTTATCAAGACGTGTTGCTAAATGAGGTGAAGCTGGATAACTAAAAATTTCAGGCATAGTGAGCTTGTCATGATCTTCTTGAAACCAGCCTTGACCCATAATTTCACGGTGCTTTTCGATATCTTCAGAAATATCAGCATTACCTGTCTGAATGAGTTTTTGGGTAATCACTTTTTTACCCTGCTCAGTCCATAATTTCGCTAAGAAACCTGTCGCGTAGGTTTTACCAATTTCGGTATCAATCCCACTCACAAAATAGATCTGGCCACTCATTTACTTCATTCTCCGGGCAATACAATAAATCGGATGATATGTTAGGGAATATCCCTCGGCACACTTAAACCGATCATAATCTTGATAAAACTGCTGTAAAGTTTGCTTAGTCCAACGATGCTGAGCAGTTGCCGTTACACCTGTTGCTTTTAAATGCTGCAACACATCTTTAGGCGAATCGAAATAGAGTTGAGCTTCGGACTCTGACAAATGCAAAATCTCAAAACCAGCTTGAGTTAAGGCACTATTCCAACTTTCAAATGACCAATAACTTAAACCTTGTCCTGTTAATTCTTTAATCTCTAATAAGTTTTTAAAGCCGAATGTTGAAAAGCATAACCAACCTTGATCGACTAAAGCCTCATTGCAACGTTTAAGCAAACGGGATAAATCTTGCATCCACTGCAAAGCTGAACCTGACACAATCATATCGAGCTGCTGCGGAAGCTCTAACGTCTCAACGTCTCCAATCAACCACTCCAAACTTTCGTGAGAATTAAAATGCTGCTGCACATCTGTATACAGATCATTCAAAATTAACTCTTCGATTTGAAAAGATGCAGTAATAAGACGAGTTAAATTGCCAGAACCACAACCAATTTCAAAGACACGTGACATCATACTCGGGCAAAACTGCTGGAGTAATCGTGTTAAATTTTGGCAAATTTGTTTTTGAACAACTGCATGTTCTGAATAGCTTTGCCCTGCTTTGGCAAAACGCTGGGCAACCAAGTTTTTATTCAAACTCACAGAAAACTCACCAATTCTTCAAGCTCATGTTGCTGCACCATTGACGTTAAAGAAATACGCAAACGCGAACTATTTCTAGGTACTGTTGGCGGACGTACAGGCATCGCATAAAAACCACTTTCCTGAACCTGCTTTGCTTTATCGATAGCAGCCTGACTCTCTCCCACAATGACTGGAATAATATGGCTGGTCGATGGGCTATCGTAGCCCTTTTGCACAACAGCTTGTTGAAGATATTGGCTAATATTTTTTAAATGTTGACGCTGAGGTTGAGCAACTAATACTTTTTGAAAAATAAAGTTTGCCCATGCCATCACAATCGGTGGCTGTGCAGTACTAAAAATAAGTGGGCGCATTTTATTAATAAGATAATTTTTAATAATTGGATCGCAAATAATGTAACCACCGACTGCTGCTAATGCTTTACCCAAAGTACCGACTAGAAAATCAATTTCCTGAATCACATTATATTGTTCAGCACATCCTAAGCCTTGCTGACCACGCACACCAATTGAATGCGCTTCATCGACATATAACATGGTTTTAGCAAAACGCTTTTTGAGCTGGACTAAAGCTGCTAAATCCGTTTCATCCCCATCCATACTAAAAATACTTTCTGTGACCACAATAATTCGTTCAATCTTTTCATCATCATGATATTTTTGTAGAAGTTGTTCTAAGTGCTGTAAATCGTTATGTCGATAACGCACATATTGAGCACCAGATAAACGGATCCCATCAATCATGCTCGCATGGACTAACTTATCCGCCAATATTAAAGTTTTACTATCGGCGACAGCTGGCAAAATACCAATATTCATATGGTAGCCACTATTGAATAATAGAGCTGCCCGATCACCAAATGCTTTACTTAGGCTATTTTCTAACTGTTCATATTCTTCAAAATTACCCGTTAATAAGCGTGAAGATGAAGAACTAAAATAGCTTCGTTCTAATGGATAGCTATCTAAAAATTCTTGACGAAGATTAATATCAGCAGCTAACCCAAGATAGTCATTTGAAGCTAAGTTGAGCATCGTTTTATTTTGAATCGTAATAAAACGGTCATGCTGCACATTTTTAGTAAATTGTCTGAAGTTACCTTGTTGTTTTAACTCATCTAACTCGGCAGCAAAATGATCGAGCAATGACATCTTAATGCGCTCCCTGCATCGTTTGAACAACCTCAACCAATTGTTCAAGCAAATCATTTAACTCTTGATGAGTGATGACATACGGTGGCATCACATAAACCAATTTTCCAAAAGGACGAATCCAGATTCCACGGTCTACAAATTGTTGCTGTAAAGTTTTCATATCAACATTAAAGGTGAGTTCTACTACACCAATTGCACCGAGCACTCGTACATCGGCAACATAATCAAGGTGATTTAAAGGCATTAAATATTGGCTAAGCTGTTGCTCAATTCGCTTAATATTGGCCTGCCAATCTTGTTCAATTAACAATTGCGTACTTTTTAAAGCAACGGCACAAGCAAGTGGATTGGCCATAAAAGTTGGGCCGTGCATAAACACCCCAGCCTCACCGCGACTAATCGTTTCTGCAACATGCTTTGTGGTTAAAGTAGCCGACAGAGTCATATAGCCGCCTGTTAGCCCTTTACCTATACACATAATGTCTGGCTCAACTTGGGCATGTTCCCACGCAAAGAGCTTACCCGTGCGACCGAAACCAGTGGCAATTTCATCAAAAATTAAGAGCAGGTTATATTGTTCACAAAGTGCTTTCACTTGACGTAAATATTCAGGATGATAAAAACGCATGCCCCCTGCACCTTGTACAATTGGCTCAATAATCAGTGCAGCAAGATTTTCATGATTTTGCTGAATGGCCTGTTCTAGCTCAGCAATATCTTCTTGGTTCCATTCTTCATGAAATTTGGTTTGCGGTGCTGCTACAAAAAGCCGATTTGGTAAACTTGTACCAAAAATCTGATGCATGCCTGTCACTGGATCACAAACAGACATCGCATTCCATGTATCACCGTGATAACCAGAACGTGTAGTAATAAAATTTGTTTTTTGCGGTTGGCCTTGAGCTGTCCAAAATTGCACAGCCATTTTCAAAGCAACCTCAACAGCAACCGATCCCGAATCTGCATAAAAAATTTTATCTAGACTTGGCGGTGTAATTTTTAAGAGAATTTTTCCAAGTTCAATGGCAGGGTCATGGGTTAAACCACCAAACATGATATGTGACATATTCTGTAATTGATCTGTTACTGCCTGATTGAGTTCAGGATGGTTATAGCCGTGTATTGCACACCACCAAGACGACATACCATCAATTAAAGTCGTACCATCGTCGAGTTCAATCGTTGCCCCATAGGCACGTTTAACTTTAAAGGTTGGTAAAGGTTGAGTCATTGAGGTATATGGATGCCAAATATGTTCCAAATCAAATTTATCGGTCATCCTCTATACCCTTTTACAGCAATCAAATCTTTCATTTAGCACATGTTAAACCTGTTAAGAATGAAAGAAAATTGCGAGATCAATCAAAGCTTATTAACTTTGCTGATGAATTGTTAAAAATTGGCAGATTTCTTCAATTGTTCGATCCACTTCTAGGTATGGAAAAGCATGGGTAGTGCCTTTTAGCACTTTATAATTTATGTTTTCTGTCACGATCTCTTTAAAATTTTCAACAATTTTGCAAGGAATGACATTATCTTGCTCAGCGAATAGATGAAGCTGTCGGCCAAGATAATTTTTTAAGTTATCTACCAAATTTAGTTGTTCAAGCATTTGCAAACCTTCTGACAGTAATTCGCTTGGAGGTGGGTTTGCGATGTTTTGTACGCTTACCCAATCTTGTTTAGCTTGAGTTGAACCGAGTGTAATTAAATAATAAAAACGTTTTAAAGTAGCTTGCGGATTTTTAAAAAAAGAAGCTTTAAATTGACTAAACACATCAGTAGGCATTGCAGTTTGCCAATGAGCATTGGCAACAAAACAAGGGTTTGAAGCAAGCGTAATTAATGTTTTAGTTTGCCCAGTTTGCTTATAAAAAATATCAACCAGTTGAGTCGCTAACTGCCCACCTAAAGACCAACCAATTACCACATCAACTTCAGCCACTAAATCAAGCTGTGCTTGAAAGTTACACTCTAAAACATTAAAAATATTAATAAGTTGTGTCTCAAACCCTACTTTTTCCAAATGCAATTTAAGACATTGCAAAGGCTCCACTCCTACTCCCCAAC
>NZ_JABVBF010000173.1 GCF_013344765.1 Acinetobacter lactucae | reverse complement strand
CTATGAAGTATAGCTATAAACCTAACTACTTTTTCTTTGCTCATAAATTAGTTTTGTTTTTAAAGGATTATCTGATTAAGCATCCGACGGAGCAGCAAACATCATTTAACCTGCAAACGATTTATGACATCTTTAGCCATGATCTTGCTTCGAGTACGACAAACCTTGAAGGGATCTTAAATATTGCAGATGAATATGTCTTTGAAACAGAGGATGGTTTACTGCCACTAATTAGTAAGCATTCGGTCAATCTCAAAAATCATGTGCTTTCTTTAGAGTTTTCACCTCAAGCTTTGGCAAGTCTATTGTCAGGTCGTACGTTGGTAAATCCTAAAGCAGCCTAGATTTTCTTTTAAGGTAGAGTGAACTCATATAAAATTCATAAAATTTATTTTTAAGAGTTATTTATGAGTAAAGACTTTAAGGCCTTAACTTATATTGCGGATGATAATGTAGCAGATACAGTGACTTGGCTTTTACACCATCAAGATGTTTTTGATTCTTTTAATTTTGATGTGTTGAGTCAAGAATTCACAGTAACGCATGCAGCAGGAAAAGATATTATTCGAGTCGGAACTTTCCTGAATGCTACTTACGGAATATTAGTAACCTCTATATAAATGAAAAAAGCCCTGAATGATCAGGGCTTTTAAATTTTTTAATTTGAGTTAAGCACTCATTGCATCTACTGATAAATCAGCAACAGTTGGCTTTGGTTTTTCAGCTGTTAAACCTAGTTTATTAAATAAAGCTTGGTCTTTACCTTCACCAGCATTTGGTGTGGTTAGTAGTTTATCACCAGAGAATAATGAGTTTGCACCTGCCATAAATGCTAATGCTTGGTCTGAATCACTTAATGATTCGCGTCCTGCAGATAGACGGATATAACTATGTGGCATGATAATACGCGCCACAGCAATAGTACGGATCCATTCAATAACATCAAGCTTTTCAACGTCGGCTAAAGGTGTTCCCTCAATAGGAACAAGCATGTTGATTGGCACAGATTCAGGATGAATTGGTAGGGTAGCGAGTTCATGTAATAAACCAATTCGGTCTTCACGACTTTCACCTAAACCTACAATACCGCCACTACAAACTTTCATACCAGCTTGACGAACATAATCAAGTGTATTTAAACGATCATCAAAAGTACGGGTACTAATAATGTGAGAATAATACTCACGAGATGTATCTAGGTTGTGGTTGTAATAATCTAAACCAGCAACTTTTAGGCGTTCTGCTTGAGATTGATTAAGCATGCCTAAAGTCATACAGGTTTCCATACCTAATGCTTTAACTTCGCGTACCATCTCTAAAACATAAGGCATATCGCGCTCATGTGGGTTACGCCAAGCAGCACCCATACAAAAACGTGAAGAACCTGAATCTTTTGCAGCTTTCGCTTCACTAATCACTTTTTCAACAGCAATACGTTTTTCTGCTTCTAGTTTTGATTCGTAATGTGCCGATTGTGAGCAGTATTTGCAATCTTCAGGACATTTACCCGTTTTAATAGATAAAAGGGTACTGACCTGAATTGAATTGGCAGTGAAGTGCTCACGATGTACTTGTTGAGCCTTGAAAACTAAATCCAAAAAAGGTTGTTCATATAAAGCTTGGATTTCTTCACGATTCCAATCATTACGTAGAGTCATTGTCATATCCATGATGATGGCATTAATTCACTATACATAATCATACAGAATTCGTATTAAAGCTATAGGGCAAAAAACATCATTTTTTTAATTTGATAGCTGAAGTTGATTAAGTTGCTGTTCAATTGCCCAATCAATATGCACATTGACGATTTCGTCATGTAAATTTTTGCCATTTTGTAGTTGATCTACAATTTCTTTTGAATAAGGTGCGTTGCCTAAACCGATGGCAATATTACGTTTAAATGATTGATAACCTGTCCGGCGAATAGGGCTACCTTCTGTATTGGCTAAAAAAGTGGCTTCATCCCACTGCCAGATATCAAGCAGACTAATATTATCTAATCCATGTCTAGGGTTGAAATCGGTAATAGAAGCTGTTTTGGCAAAACTATTCCAAGGACAAATTAACTGACAGTCGTCACAACCAAAAATTCGATTACCAATACCTGCGCGTAATTCTTCAGCAATAATTCCTTTGTATTCGATAGTTAAATAAGCAATGCAACGCCTTGCATCTAGCATATAAGGCTCGACAATCGCTTGGGTCGGGCAAATATCAATACAAGCGCTACAAGAACCACAATGTGCTGTTGCAGGTTCATCGAAAGGTAAATCGAGTGATGTAAATAGCTCACCTAAAACGAAAAAAGAACCTGATTTTTTATGAATAAGTAAAGTATGTTTACCTGTCCAACCCATTCCAGCACTTTCAGCTAATGATTTCTCAAAAATAGGCGCCGAATCTGCAAAAGGACGAGATTCAAAGTCACCAACTTTTTCACGAATTCGTGTTGCTAGCGTTTTCAATCTACCACGCATGACTTTATGGTAATCACGGCCACGTGCATAACGGGCGATAATGGCAGAGTTAGGTTCCAAAGGTACATATCGGGGTTTTGGAGATTCCACAAGATAATTCATACGAACGCAAATAATACTTTTTGTGCCAGGCACTAATAGTGTTGGATCAGCTCGCTTTTCTAGATTTTCTTCTAAATAGGTCATGTCTGCATGATAACCACGTTCTAGATATTCTAAAAAACGTGGCATTTGCTCTTGAGCATCTGGTTTTGCAATGACACAATCAGCAAAACCCAAGTCTAATGCTTGAGCTTTGATCCATGCTTTTAATTCATGTGGATCAATTTGTTGCACTGCAATGCGTGATGTGTCGGAAGATGTCATAAACCAAAATGCAAGAGGATAATAATATGCAGGCGGTAGTTTACCATAGCGATGATATTCGAGCATGGGAGCGGCGCTGGTTTGCTGCGCAAAACTCCTCATTAGGTTTAATGCAACAAGCGGCTTGGTTAATTGCTCAGCAGCTTATTGAACTTTTTAAAGATCAGACTATCAAGCATATTGCTGTTTGGTGCGGGCAAGGCAATAACGCAGGTGATGGTTACTTTATAGCAAGTTACCTTAAACAAGCTGGATTTCATGTTGAAATATTTGCAGCTCAATTGGGTGAGTCAAATGATTTACATTGTGCGGCGCAATTCGCTAAAGAAATGAAAGTCGAAATTCATTCAAATTTTAATGTAAAAAGAACATTTGATTGTCATATCGATGCCTTATTTGGCCTAGGTTTAAACCGAGAATTAAATAGTGATTGGCAACATGTGATTCAAATATTTAATGAACAAGTGGGCCTAAAAATTTCGATTGATATACCGAGTGGCTTACAAGCAAATACAGGGCGAGTCTTACCTTGCGCAGTGAAAGCTAATCATACTTTTACCGTTTTGGGGCTTAAAGCAGGATTATTCACAGGACTAGGTAAAGAATATGTAGGAAAAATTCATTTAGTTAATTTAATACCAGTAGATCAAGAACTGAAACCTCTTGCTTACTTGACGCCAACACATATCAAACTTCCTAAACGTTTGGCTTTTGGACATAAAGGGAATTATGGGCATGTCTTAGTGATAGGCGGACATGAGCAAATGGGTGGGGCTGTTATTATGGCTGCTGAAGCTGCTTTTCATGCGGGTGCAGGCAAAGTGACAGTGGTTTGCCATCGCAACCATCATCAAGCTATTTTGTCGCGGGCCCCTAATATCATGCTTCGTGATATTAATGCTTTAGATGAAAATAGTATTAAAGAGATTTTATCTCAGGTTGATGCGGTATGTTTTGGAATGGGATTAGGCCGGGACGATTGGGCACAGCAAATTTATGAGCAATGGTTTAATTTGTTAAATCAGAGTACGCACCTAGAAACTGTTTTAGACGCAGATGCTTTATGGTTTCTTGCCAAGCAGCCTGAAAAATTGGGTGCACATGTTTATGCGACGCCTCATCCAGGAGAAGCTGCTACCTTACTTGGTTCTTCTACAGCGCAAATTGAAAAGGACCGAATTGCTGCAATTCATGCTTTGCAACATAAATATGCGGGTCAGTGGGTACTTAAAGGAGCAGGTAGCTTAATTTTAGAGGATAACTTGTATATCTGTACGCAAGGTAATGCTGGTATGGGAACTGGTGGAATGGGTGATGTATTAGCTGGAATGATTGCAAGTCTAAAAGCCCAGTTCCATAAGGCAATTGCATTACATGAGATTGTTACCCTTCATGCTCAAGCAGGTGATGAACTTGCAAAACAAGGTATGCGTGGTTTACAGGCTTATCAAATGAATGAAGCAATTACTCAAGTAGTGAACTAAGAAAGTTTTAACGTCTACGACTGCTAGAGCGGCTTCGTCCACGCGCCATACCACCTAAGGCATTAAGGACAGAAAGTTTACTCATACTTCCTGATGCATGCGCATGGCAAATGGCAGCAGCAAGAGCATCGGCTGCATCGGATTGAGGCTTAATCGTTAAATTAAGTAATCGCATGACCATCATTTGAACTTGTTCTTTATCGGCAGCGCCATAACCAACCACAGACTGTTTAATTTGACGGGCAGTATATTCTGCAACTTGTAAATCTAAATTCACTAATGCGGCTATGGCAGCACCACGGGCTTGTCCTAGTTTTAAAGCAGAGTCTGGGTTTTGAGCCATAAAGACTTGCTCAACCGCAGCTTCAGTTGGACCATGGAATTTCACAATTCGCTCAACGCCAGCAAAAATACGTTTTAAGCGTTCTGGCATTTCTTGAGTTTCTGTTCGGATTGTACCAGCATCAACAAAACGCAGTTTGCTACCATCTTTTTCAATGATTCCGTAACCTGTTAAGCGTGAACCCGGGTCAATTCCAATAATCAATGCCATGTGAAGACTTATATAAATAGTTCAGTAGGTATTGTTACATAGCCAAAAAGGTTATGCATGAGTAATTTAAAGAATGCTGTGATGAATGGTTATTTTTCGGGTTTTATCGAGCCAATTTATATTTTCTAAAATCATTTGATGTAATTCCATTTTAATGGAATACTTATCTATAATTTTGGAATTTACGTCTGTGCTAGATGGAAGATATTAATTTACGCATTGCGCAGCAAGTACGTGAACTACGTCTAGCGCATGGTTATACGCTAGATGTACTTGCTACCCGATGTCAGGTAAGCCGTTCTGCAATTTCACTCATTGAAAGAGGTGAGGCGAGTCCAACAGCGGTTGTCCTTGAAAAGCTGGCAAATGGTTTAGGGGTTCCTTTAACTCAGCTATTCTCCACTTCACAAAATAATCAGTCACCACAACCTATAGTTCGACGCATTCAACAATCAGAATGGAAAGATCCCGAAACAGGGTATATTCGCCGTCAAGTCTCTCCTCCAAATTGGAAGTCTCCATTTCAAATTGTTGAAATTGAATTTCCAGCTCATGCCCGAATTACTTATGAAATTAATGACACCTCTAATGTTGTACAACAGCAACTTTGGGTAGTTGAAGGGCAAATTGATATTCAGTTAGGTGAAGATTGTTATGCTTTAAGCAAAGGGGATTGCTTGGCTATGCAACTCAATCAACCAATTATATACATTAATAATTCAGCTCAAGTCGCTCGCTATATTTTAGTCGTCTCTAGTCAACTCGTATCTGCCGTTAAGGAATCTTTATGATCTATTCCCTCAATTCTAATTTGCGTTTAATTGATTGTAATGAAGCAGAATATGCAGCGGCTATATTAGAGATTTTGAACGAGGCAATTATTAACTCTACAGCACTGTATGATTATGTACCCCGCTCAATTGACTCAATGAAAACATGGTTTTCAGTTAAAAGGGAAAATGGTTTTCCAGTGATTGGTATTGTGGATGAGACAAACAAGTTATTGGGTTTTGCGAGTTGGGGAACGTTTAGAGCTTTCCCAGCCTATAAATATACGGTCGAACATAGTATTTATATTCATCATGAACATCGTGGCAGCGGATTAAGCAAAATTCTAATGCAAGAATTGATTAAGCGTGCTCAAGAGGCAGACCTACATGTATTGATAGGTTGTATCGATGCAACCAACCAAGCGAGTATCGGTTTACATGAAAAAATGGGCTTTATCCATGCAGGTACTTTTAAGCAAGTCGGTTTTAAGTTTGGCCAATGGTTAGATGCTGCTTTTTATCAGTTAAATTTAAATACACCACATACCCCGGTTGATGGATAAATAATAAAAGTTTCAAATTTCAAGTTTAATAAATAGCCTAGTTTAATGTGAAATATAAACTAGGCTATAGAGTCAAAATTATAAAATACCTAGCTGTTCTAATCCTTTATAAGCAATTTCTTTTCGAATAGAACTAGGTATTCCTTTTTTCATTTCTAAATTGAGTGAGAACGCTACAATTTCTCCTTGTGGTTGAACGACCCAGCCTGTTAACCAGCCCACTTGAGGCTCCACATCCCATCCCCAACCGCTTTTAGCGTAAATTTTACGTCCGTTTTTTTCTTCTACGAACACCATAGATTGAACTTGTTCTTGTACATTTTTGCTAAAGGGAAGAGTTTTATGTGCTAATTCATAAGCAAACTGTGCTTCCTGTTGAGGCGTAATTTTGAGTGGACCGACAAGCCAAAAATTATCTACTTTTGAACCAATATCAGCATTACCGAAACCAATACGCTTTACCTCTTTAGACATAAGATCAAGGCCAATTCGTCGAGCTAGTTCCTGATAAACTGGAATAGCAGAAGCTTTCATAGCATCGCCTAATGTCATGTCTTTTTCCCAATCGGGAAATAAACGCTTTTGCCCATCCCATTTAAACACTTCAGTTGGTGTTGCTTTATGATGCTCAAGACCGATCAAAGCATTTAACATTTTAAAGGTAGAGGCGGGAACATATTCGGTTGATGCTCTTTTAAGATCATTGCCATAGACTTCCTCTGTTTGGCCACGCTTAATAACCAAAACACCAGTGGTCTGTGCTTGATCAAACAATGATTTAATTTCTTCTGAATTTTTATGGTTAGAAATAGCGTGTATTTGATGCTGTTGTACTGTATTGAAAGAGCATGCTGACAAAAAAATCGTACTAATGGCAAGGAAAAGAGTTTTTTTATTCATAAGTCTACGCAGGTTTAAAAAGTATTATTCTTTAATTTAACTTGAATAGAGGGACTTTTAGATAGAGAAAATGTAAGTTATTTAGATAACTCTACACCTATGAACTACTGTTTAAAATTTTATAAAAGAATTATATAAACAAAGAAATATATCTAATTTTTCTAAGAACCAAAGCTTTTTATTGGACTAAAAAACTGCTTGTGAGAGAGCTATAC
>NZ_JABVBF010000172.1 GCF_013344765.1 Acinetobacter lactucae | reverse complement strand
GTATTTTGGATTTAAATATTAGCCCACGTTCCACGTGAAACATGGACTAAGCTTTTGTTTAACTATTTTTATCCCAGAACTTTCTGAAGTTTCTACTTATCTCGATCGTATTACGTTTTGCTTTTTTAGAAATAGGTGTCAAGTTTATAAAACCATGGGTTTGATCTGGATATTCTTCATAATGCATTTTGACACCATTTTGTCTTAGCTTATAACTATAAATTTTCGCTTCATCATGTAGTACGTCATGGCCAGCTGTAATCACGAAAGCTGGTGGATTCTTTTTCAAATTACCATAGGTCGGAGAAATAATTGGGTCATCTAATTCTACGTTATGCTGAGTCGCATAATACTGAGTGACATTATTGATATCGTTATCTGTCAAAACTAATCCTTCGTTATAAGCATAAAAAGAAGGATGTCGGCTTTTAAAATCAACCGTAGGATAAATGAGAAGTTGTGCTTGCGGAGCATAAGGTTTGTTTACTGATCTTTGAGCCACAACCGTACTGATATTTCCGCCTGCACTATCCCCCGCTACAGCAATGCGATTTTTTAATATTTTTAATTGTCTACGATTTTGATAGACCCAAGCCAATGCATCTTCGCATGATTGAATTAAATATTGAGGCGAGACTTCTGGTGCAAGAGGATAATCGATACTGAGTACCTGTACTTTTGCATATTTTGCTAATATGCGACAAACCTCATCATGAGTATCTAAACCACCTACAACAAACCCTCCTCCATGATAGAAAACAATGAGAGGGAGCTTTTTATTCGGTGACGGATTGTAGTGTCTTGCGAAAACAGTTCCACTTTGAAGTGGTAAACGAATATCTTCTACTGAATCAATTTCAGTTGATTTCTGGCGTATAGCCAACATCTGTGTATCGAACTGTCGTCTAGACTCAATAGGGTCTGAACCAATAAAACCGATACGTCCCTGTTTAATTTGTACGGCCATCAAACATTTAGTAAATGAGTCGAGATCTGGATATTGGTAGGAATATCCAAGAATTTTAGCAAGTGATTCTTGAGCCAATCGAGGTAGCTTATCAAGAGCTCGAGCAGCAGGCCCTTGGCCCTTATCTAGCAATGTTTGAATTTTTTGATTAAATGCCGTCATGCCGGTCTCCATGAATTCCTCTTATCCTTCATATTTTCTACAGAATTCTGTTGCTGTTTGACTATATTCGCATACAACTCATGTAATCAAGATACAAAGATAAAAACTAAATTACGCTAATCTGATTTAAAGCAAATGTCATTAACAAATCTGTCGTTTTAAACAGAACTTTTTTGCCAATTATTGTTAACTGATAAAAAGAGGTACTACTATGTCAGTAAAACTAGTTGTTACTCTATTAGCAACCAGTCTTTTAACTGTAGGCTGTGTGGCTTATACGGATGACCCTTACTATCGCGGTGGTTATGGGCACCATGATCGTGATGATCGTTATGACCGCAACGATGGACGTCGATATAGTGATTGGGAGCGAAAACGTTGGGAAGAGCGTAAAAGAATATACGAACAACAACGTAAAGATGCTCGTGAACAGGGCAAAAATCGTCGTGAATGGGATAAAAGACATCGTGACTGGGATAAAAAACGAGTAGAAGATCGTGATCATAACCGTCGAGATTCTCGTCATGATGACTAAATTCATTACTATATAAAAAGCCCCAATAAGCTACGTCTTTTGGGGCTTTTTTGAGAATTCTAAACTCTCTTAATTATAGAGTAATGAGTAGCAGCTCACTTCATACATAAATCGGCATCTTAAATATATGACTCTATAATCATTTAACTATTCTTATCACTAAGAATTACTGAGCTGTTGCAGAACCTGAAACAGAACCAGAAGCACCAGCATCAACTTGACCTGGTTGTGCTTGACCAGAAACACCAGCATCTACACCTACATCAGCCTGTACGCCAGATGGGCTAGCACTTGTTTGAGCAGAACCTGATGCGTTTAAACCAGCTTCAGATGCACAACCAACAGCTGTAAAAGCAACACCAGCAAGCACTACAGAGATAAGACCTAATTTTTTCATAATCACTTTCCTTTCATTACGACAAACACTTAAATGCAAAGATCATCTTCGCGCTGCCTATAATTCACAATTTTTTTTTCTGGCGTGCGTATCATTGGTTGTCTTTTGTAGTAATAGAAGTACAAATTGTGCAACTTTTTATTAAATTCGCTTCCTTACTCTTAGCCCTATCTCTTATATAAAACTAGTAACTTAAGCTTTTGTTTAATTTTATCAATTTTTAATTTTTATCTGAGCCTTTTGCTCTACTCAAAAAAATTCTCTTTATAGAAACGCTATATAAGGTGCGTAGAATGTTACAGAGGTTTTTTGCTTAAAAATTCCTGTTTCGATTAAAAAAGCCGGGTATAAACCACGGCTTCTCTAAAATTTACGATATTTCAATTTAAATTACGGCCACTGCATCTCGCCTTTTACAACTTTTGCACCGAGCTCTAGGCTATCCACACTTTTTAATGTTGGATATTGTTTTTGCATGAGTTGACTCAGCTCACTCGCATTTTTACTTACTTTAACAGCTTTCTCATAGCTCTTGAGATAGTCGATCGAAAAGTTAACCGCATCCAAACCTTGTGGAGCTCCCTCAACCATATGGGCAGGAACAACTGTCTGAGGTTGAAGTGCTTTAATGCTTTCTAGCGTTTGAATTACTTCATTACGGTCTTTAACTTTTGGTGTATCTGCCATCCACAAATGAATACCTGAAGATACAGGAATACCACCTACTACTGCCTTAGAAGAAGGAATCCATAAATAAGTAAGTTCTTTCTTACCTTTAATCTCGATTGACTCATTCTCTAACTTTAAAGTTTTAGCAGTATAAGCTTGAGGCACAATAATTTGGCTAGGCGCATTTGCACCCATTTGTGGACCCCAATACTTCACTTTGAGCGCTTGAGTATCTTGAATATGTTTAACAGTTTCCGGTGTTGCGATGATTTGTACATTTGGGAAGTATTGTTTAAATACGTCTAAGCCAAAGTAATAGTCTGGATCGCCATAGCTTACAAAAATTGTTTTGAGCGTTTTACCGCTATCGATAATGTCGGCAGCAATACGTAATGCTTCAGATTTTGAGAATTGCGCATTCACCAACAGAACTTCTTTATCGCCTTCAATTAAAGTAGAAGTCACACCGAAATGTTCGGGTTTAGCCAAGAAACTTTGGATTTTCAAATCTTGCGCAAAAGCTGAGGAAGTTACTGTTAAAGCAGTAGCAGTTGCTAGGGCTGAAGCAGTTAATTTAAAAAATTTCATTATGTATTCTCCAATTTCATGAGAAATACTTTAAATTGCAATTCCTGTAAGGTAAATGCACTAAATTAAGATAAACTGTTGCATATATTGTAATAATGATAAAGCATATGGACACATTAAAAGCCATACAAGTCTTTGTTTCTATTGCTCAACATGGCAATTTAACCAAAGCCGCAGAACACTTAAATTATTCACGTGCAATGGTTTCTCGCTATCTTGAACACTTAGAGCACACATTCTCAACTCGACTATTTCAAAGAAATACCCGAAAAATATCTCTCACTCCAGCAGGTGAAAAAGCCCTACTCTACTGCGAGAATATTTTACAACAACAGCAACTTTTACAAGAGTTGGCCGCACCCGAACAACATAACGGTACGATTCGCTTTACCTGTGGTTTATTTTTATTTCAATTAGGGGTTGGGGAATGTATTCGCAAATTTAAACAGCAACATCCACATATCCAATTTGATGTGTATCTGACTGAAAATACGATGGACTTAATTGATGCTCAGGTCGATTTAGCTTTACGTATAACGCAAAAAGTTGCAGATGGATTAATTGCGAGACCTGTTTGTCAAATTGAGTCCGTTTTCTGTGCTCATCCTAATTATTTAAAGCAGCACAGCCCCCTCTCCCATCCAAGACAACTGATTCAACATGAATGCTTAGCTCACCATAGCCAACATCAATTTTGGACTCTTTTTGATAATGAACAGCAGCCTCAAAACTATCCTTTGAACGTTACCTTTAAAAGTAATGATGTAAATGCTGTTTATGACATGTGTGTACATGCTCAAGGTGTGGCAATGTTACCTACTTTATTAGTTAAAAAAGATTTAAAAGAAAAACGATTAGTTCCTTTATTTGAAAACTTTTCGGCTCCTGAGTTAAGTTTGTCTGTGGTATATGCTTCAAGACAACATTTGCCCAAAATAACTCAGGAATTTATTGCTTTTATGATCGAAAATTTAGATTTTTACTTAAAACCGCAAAATTAAAAGTTTTAAATTGCCGTGTACGCTTGAATTTTTAGGCAATGCCCATACTTCATCCCTATTAATGAATTACAGCATATGCATGGCAGTTCAGGTTTTACCCAGTAAATGCTGATGCCAAAAGGACTGTACATGTTTAAAAACCCATTTAAACGGAGATCATCAATGGCTAATGAGCAAAATGAGCAAGCTCAAGACATTCAACACGAGCAAGCAGAGCAATCTAATGAGCAAACTCAGGCTGAAGGTGTAGAGCAAGCAAACGACGTTACCGTTGAATCTTTACAAGCGCAAATCACCAAATTAGAAGAAAGCCTAAAACTTGAAAAAGCACGTACTGCGAATGCAGTTTACGAAGCACAAAAAAGTGTAGAGCGTATTCAACGTGAGTCTGACAAGCATAAAGAGACTGTGCTTGAAAAATTTGCAAAAGAATTACTAGATTCTGTTGATAATTTAGAGCGTGCAATTCAAGCAGCTGGCGATGAAGAAACACCAGTACTTGAAGGTATTAAACTCACCTTGAAGTCGCTGTTAACCACACTTGAAAAATTTGGTGTTGTAGAAGCTGATACAAAAAATGGCTTCAATGCGGATTTACATCAAGCTGTAGGTATTGACCCAAATGCTAAAGCGAATGAAATCGGTAGCGTTTTACAAAAGGGTTATACATTAAATGGTCGCTTATTGCGCCCTGCTATGGTTATGGTTGGTCAATAAATAATTTTTTGAGAGTTTTTAGATTTTTTTTCGCTAAAACGCTTGAAAAAAATAGATTCACTCTCATATCGGATAACAAGCAAAAACATTGCAAAAGAATTTTTGAGGAAAACGTCACATGGCAAAAATTATTGGTATTGACTTAGGTACTACCAACTCATGCGTTGCTGTACTTGAAGGCGATAAAGTAAAAGTAATCGAAAACGCTGAAGGCGCACGTACAACTCCATCGATCATTGCTTATAAAGATGGCGAGATCTTAGTTGGTCAAAGTGCTAAGCGTCAGGCAGTAACTAACCCGAAAAATACATTATTCGCTATCAAGCGTTTAATTGGTCGTCGTTATGAAGATCAAGCGGTACAAAAAGATATCGGTCTTGTACCTTATAAAATCATCAAAGCGGACAATGGCGATGCTTGGGTTGAAGTAAACGATAAAAAATTAGCGCCTCAACAGGTTTCTGCTGAAATCTTGAAAAAGATGAAGAAAACTGCAGAAGACTATTTAGGTGAAACAGTGACTGAAGCAGTTATTACTGTTCCTGCTTACTTTAACGATGCTCAACGTCAAGCAACTAAAGATGCGGGTAAAATCGCTGGCTTAGACGTTAAACGTATCATTAACGAACCAACTGCTGCCGCACTTGCGTTCGGTATGGACAAAAAAGAAGGTGACCGTAAAGTTGCAGTTTACGACTTAGGTGGTGGTACTTTTGACGTATCAATCATTGAAATCGCAGACCTTGATGGCGACCAACAAATCGAAGTGTTATCAACAAACGGTGATACTTTCCTTGGTGGTGAAGACTTTGATAACGCGTTAATTGAATTCTTGGTTGAAGAATTTAAGAAAGAACAAAGTGTGAACTTGAAAAATGATCCACTTGCGTTACAACGTTTGAAAGAAGCTGCTGAAAAAGCAAAAATCGAGCTTTCTTCATCGAATGCAACTGAAATCAACCTTCCATACATCACCGCTGATGCAACTGGTCCTAAACACTTAGTGATCAATGTAACACGTGCAAAACTTGAAGGTTTAGTTGCTGATTTGGTTGCTCGTACAATTGAGCCTTGTAAAATCGCACTTAAAGATGCTGGTCTTTCGACATCTGACATCTCTGATGTAATCTTGGTTGGTGGTCAGTCTCGTATGCCACTTGTACAACAAAAAGTACAAGAATTCTTTGGCAAAGAGCCACGTAAAGACGTGAACCCTGATGAAGCAGTTGCAATCGGTGCTGCGATTCAAGGTGCTGTATTATCTGGTGACAAAACTGACGTTCTTTTATTAGACGTAACACCATTAACTTTAGGTATTGAAACAATGGGCGGTGTATTAACACCAATCATTGAGAAAAACACGACGATTCCTGCGAAGAAATCACAAGTGTTCTCTACTGCTGCTGACAACCAGCCTGCTGTAGACATTTCTGTTTACCAAGGTGAACGTAAGATGGCTCAACAAAACAAATTGTTGGGTAACTTCCAATTAGGCGACATCCCACCTGCTCCACGTGGTGTGCCACAAATTGAAGTATCTTTCGACATCAATGCTGATGGTATCTTGAAAGTATCTGCTAAAGATAAGAGCACTGGTAAAGAGCAATCGATCCAGATTAAAGCAAACTCAGGTTTGTCTGATGCTGAAATCGAAGCAATGATTAAAGATGCTGAAGCGAATGCTGAAGAAGATCGTAAGTTTGAAGAACTTGCAAAAGCTCGTAACGAAGCGGATGCATTAATTTCAAGCTCGAATAAAGCAGTTAAAGATCTTGGTGATAAAGTTACTGAAGATGAAAAAACTGCTGTGAGCACTGCAGTTTCTGAACTTGAAGCAGCAACAAAAGAAAATGATGTTGAAGATATCAAAGCGAAAACTGAAGCTTTACAAAACATCTTGATGCCTATCACTCAACGTGCTTATGAACAAGCACAGCAAGCTGGTGGTGCTGAAGGCTTTGATCCAAATGCATTCCAAGGTGGCGATGCGGGTCAACAAAAAGCAGATGATGGCGTTGTAGATGCTGAATTTACTGAAGTTAAAGATGACAAAAAATAATTTGTCGCTTTAAAAAAGACCGCGCGAAAGCGCGGTTTTTTTTAAGATAAATCCTGTTATTCTCAAGTATTGGATTTTTAAATTTTGCCTCAGATGATGAAATCGTACTCCATGCTGAATGAGATGCTTCAAGTAAGTATTTTCGGCGTGTAACTTCCTTCACATTTTATTTATCGGTAATCATTTTATTTTCAGTATCTTAACTACTGCAGCTGTATACATTTTTGACAAGTAATTGCT
>NZ_JABVBF010000171.1 GCF_013344765.1 Acinetobacter lactucae | reverse complement strand
CGGTAATAGAAAAAATCAAACATTTCGTCAAAGGTACGACGGTTTGAAATTTGAGTAAGCGCATCTTGCTGACTTAAATGTAAAAGTTCCGATGCTTCAATCCGTAAAATCTGCTCATTGATTTCAGCAAGCTGGTTATTTAAAAAAAGGCTGCGCTCTCTTGAGATGAGCATCGTGCTAATTGAAAAGCCTAAAATACAAGTACCAAATAAAGCACGACCCAGCGCGATATAATCACAATTTACATTTAATAAATTAAGAAAAACAAAAACCAATATTGCTGCTAACAAGCCAACATACAGCATATGTAATGGTTTTATACCGCTTAAAATAAAACCAAGCATATATAAAAATGAAAGGAGCAACATTGATTGATTTTTAAGTGCCATATTTTCGACACTCAGCAACAACATGGCACTTGTAATAATTGAGAAGAAAACAATACCGCAGGCAGCAAGATAAAAATAATCAGAGAGTTTTTTAAATTTGGCAAAAATCCAAAATAATAAGAGTGCAAGCGCAATATTCATTGCACTTAACAAACAATGAATAAAGTCTAAAGTAATATAAGGTACACCGATCACCAAATAGTCTGTAGGTAATGCTAGCAAAATAAAAATAAGATAAGTTAAGACACCACTTGCTAAAAATTTTGAGATATTTTGTTTGGTTCGCTCAAGATTTAGGCACCAGAATTTTTTTTCTAATTGATCCGGCAAAGGCGTATTGGCATAACGATGGGTATGTAGAGTTACCAAATATTCTATTTCTTCTTTTGCTTTGAGTAATTCATGTACATTTCCCCTATTCACCACTACTTGATTCCCACCTCTTACACATTAACAAAATATAACATTATTTTTTAATACCTCTGGTCCTTTATTTTGCCATTTGTCCGTAATTCTCGTTACCATTTTCACACTTTATCGATTATCATTTGTTTTATTTCGAAGTTTGAACTGCCTTGGACTCTATTACCCTGCTCCAGCCAGATGATTGGCATGCACATTTACGTGATGGTTTAGCATTAAAACGTACTGTACCTGATTTGGCCAAACAATTTGCTCGTGCGATTTGTATGCCAAACCTTGTTCCACCTGTAAAAACTGTGGAAGAAGCATTAGCTTACCGTGAACGTATTCTTGCTCATGTTCCAGAAGGTCTTAATTTTGACCCGCGCATGGTGCTTTATTTTACTGATTTCACCTCACCAGACGAAGTTCGTAAAATTAAAGAATCTGGACATGTAAATGCCATTAAACTTTACCCAGCAGGCGCGACCACCAACTCTGATAATGGTGTAAGTGACATTCGTAAAGTTTATGCAGTCATTGAGCAATTAGAAGAGCATCAAGTTCCGTTATTACTTCACGGTGAAGTGACTCATAACCACGTTGATATTTTTGACCGTGAAAAACGCTTCTTAGATGAAGTTTTATCACCGTTATTAAAACAGTTTCCAAAACTGAAAGTGGTACTTGAACACATTACAACAAGCGATGCTGCACACTTTGTTTTAGAACAAGACCGCAATGTCGCTGCAACAATCACACCTCAACATTTATTATTTAACCGTAATGATATGTTGGTGGGTGGTATTAAACCGCATTTCTATTGTTTACCAATTTTAAAGCGTCAAACTCACCAGACCACTTTGCTTGAAGTTGCAACGAGCGGTAACCCTAAATTTTTCTTGGGTACAGATAGCGCACCTCACTCGCAAAATGCAAAAGAAAATGCGTGCGGCTGTGCGGGCTGTTATAGTGCACCTAATGCAATTGAACTTTATGCTCAAGCATTTGACCAAGTGGGTAAATTAGAGCGCTTAGAAGGTTTTGCTAGCCACTTTGGTGCAGACTTCTACGGTCTACCACGTAATACTTCTACCATTACATTGGTAAAAGAAGATAACCTCGTTCCAGAATCTTTTGATTATTTAGATGATCAAAAAATTATCCCGCTGCATGCCGGGAAAACGCTGCAATGGAGAAAAGTGTGACACAAGAAACCTCTGTCCCGGTCATTGGCCAACGTTTTCGTGGCTTCTTACCTGTTGTTGTTGACGTTGAAACGGCAGGTTTTAATGCCCAGACAGATGCATTGCTAGAAATTGCGTGCATTCCAATTGTGTATGATGCTCAGGGACAATTTGTCCCTGGTCCAGCATTTCATGCGCATATTAACCCGTTTGAAGGGGCTAATCTCGATCGCCGCTCGCTAGACTTTATTGGTATTGATCCATTCAATCCAATGCGTATGGCAATGGCTGAAGATGAGCGCACCGCATTACGCCGTATTTTTAAATCGGTGAATGAAGTCCGTAAACAGCAGCATTGTACGCATGCAGTGCTAGTTGGTCATAATGCGCATTTTGATCTTGGCTTTGTACAAGCTGCAATTGCACGTACAAGCACAAAAAACCAAAATCCATTCCATAGTTTTTCAGTAATGGATACGGTGACTTTAAGTGCTGTAATGTTTGGACAAACTGTGCTTGCGAAAGCCTGTATTCAAGCTGGAATTGAGTTCGATGGCAAAGAAGCACACTCTGCTTTGTACGATACTCAGAAGACTGCTGAACTGTTTTGCTATATTTTGAACAAACTGTCGCCTTACCTCCTTGACAGTTTGGTGGCGGCTTCTTAAGATACCGCCATCCTCAACGTCCCTATCGTCTAGAGGCCTAGGACATCGCCCTTTCACGGCGGTAACCGGGGTTCGAATCCCCGTAGGGACGCCATATCTTCTTATAAAAGCTCTTTCTCTTTTATTCGTATATGTTTTGTTTACATTTCTAATTTTCTGTATTTCCTCATAAAATACTCTTGCACATATATATTATCGATCCAGTATTTCCTTTACATAGATTTACAATATAATAATTCTTATTTTTATACTGATATTTATTATCAACAAGGTTTTAAATGGATCTTAAGCTTCGCCTTCTCTCCCTGAGCATCGCTCAATTATGCTGTATTTCAAGTGCTTTCGCAGAAACCAATGGTTCCTCAACGACTCTTGCTACGATTAAGATTAAAGCCCAGCAAGCTGCCGACCAAGCCTATAAAGTCGATAGCTCAAGTAGCGCAACACGTAGCGAAGTCGCATTAAAAGATACGCCACAATCTGTCAGTGTAGTGACTCAAAAAGTAATTGAAGATATTGGTGCTACTCGTTTAATTGAGGCGCTTGATTTAGCTGGGGGCGTGACTCGTGCTAATAATTTTGGTGGTCAAGGTTTAACAGGTTTTAACCTGCGTGGTTTCACTAGCGGCGAGTTTTACCGAAACGGATTCCCGATTAATCGTGGTTATCCAAACGCTCCCGATAGCAACACTATTGAACGTGTAGACGTTTTACGTGGCCCCTCTTCTAGCTTATATGGCCGTGGTGACCCAGGTGGTACGTTTAATCTAATTTCAAAAACACCAAAGTCTGAGCAACAAACCACTTTAGGCGCTCAGTTTAGCAGTGAAGGTTTATACCGCACTACTATAGACACTACAGGTACTATTCCAAATGCGGAAAACGTTGGCTATCGCCTCAATGTGATAGCAGAAGGCGGTGACAGTTATCGTGATCATGTCGAATCTAAACGTTATGGAATTGCACCAGTCATCCAATGGCAAGCTTCTGATGCAACCAAAGTTACTTTCGAAGCGGATATTTTAAGAAATCAACACCCCCTTGATCGTGGGCACACGCGCTACCCTACACAAAAGTCTTTTAATAGTTCACCTGAAACCTATTTATGGGAAACAGGTAAATATAACAACCGCCTCTACAATGAAAACAACATGACTCAATTACGAGTCGAACACGACCTTGGAAATGACTGGAAACTGAATGCTGGCGTGCAATATTTAAACGGCAAATTGTATGGCTATGCGGTAGAGGCAAATGGCATACAGACTGATGGAGAAACATTAGGCCGAAATTACAACTACCGCGAATTAAGATGGCAAGATACTGACGCACAAATTAACCTAACAGGTAATTTCCAACTTTTAGGATTAGCCCATACTTTAGTGACTGGGCTTGAATATGAAAATTATGATTATAAGTCATATATTATTCGCTCAAGCGGAGATGTCGGTAGCTACCCTATTAATATTTATAATCCAGTTTTAGGGCAACCTTTACCTGAGCTTAATCGTGTTACCACCCATGATCGCGAAAATTTAAAAACAACGGCCGTTTTTGTACAAGACCAAATCGATTTAAATGAGCGCTTAAGCGCGCTACTGGGTTTACGTTTTGAACACTATGAGCATGATTACAAAAACCTATTACCGAATACTGCAAACTGGAATACCAGTCATGATGCATTTATTCCACGTTTAGGTTTAGTTTTTAAAGCCCGTGATGATCTTTCAATCTATAGCAATGCTGCAAAATCGTTTAAACCAAATACAGGGGCTAGCCGTAATGGAGAGGGATTTGACCCAGAAGAAGGCATGGCTTACGAGTTAGGCTTTAAATGGCAAGCACTCAACGATATGTTGTCGATTGACTCTGCTATTTTTTACGCAAAAAAAGAAAATGTCTTAACCCTAGATCCTGTAGATTCAGCCTATAAAGTTGCTGCTGGTGAAGTTCGCAGCCAAGGCATTGAGCTAAACGTTGCGGGACAAATTACTCCAGCTTGGAAAATTATTGGCGGATATGCTTATACAGATGCAGAAGTCAGCAAAGACAACACTCTAAAAAAAGGAACGGCTTTAGCCAATATTCCAAAGAACAGTTTTAATCTTTTAAATATCTATGAATTTCAAGATGGCCCTTTACAAGGCTTAGGTCTAGGAATTAATCAAAAATATATTGATAAGCGTGCAGGACAAACAGCCAATAGTACTTACACCATGAAAGGTTACGCAGTTACAGATTTAGTTTCTTATTATCAGGCAACGCCAAAACTTCGTCTTAACTTAGATCTGAAAAATCTTTTTGACAAAGTATATGATGAAAGCGCTTTCAATCTATATGCGTATCCAGGTGAGTCACGTACTGTTCAATTGGGTATGAGCTATACATTCTAAACTATAAATACACCTGCTAAAAAGCCATTTCACAGTGATAACCTAAGTTAGAATCTGGCTAGGGCTATCAAACACTTAAAAGCCACTGCATTTTAAGGTAGTGGCTTTTTATTCAGTTGCTCTTATATAAAAATATAATTTATTGATTTATTAATATTTTTTAGAAGTAAATGATGTTCTATACTAAACATAGATCAAAACTATAATTTGAAGATGACATGCAAATTCGATTATTTCACTTACAAAATTCACGCTCTCAACGCCTTATTTGGTTTTTAGAAGAATTAGGACTCAACTATGAGCTCATTATTAAAGATCATTCAGTTATAGGCAAAGATAAAAACTCACCTCATCAATTATCAAAATTTCCAACTATCGAAATTATTGAACAGGAACAAATTTCAATTTTGGCGGAAACCTCAGCAATCCTAGATTACCTATCTCATTTACACCCACAATTGGGGCCGAACAACCTATCAAGCCAACAGCTCCAAAATTTTTATTATTGGAAAAATTATTGCGAGGCGACATTCATTCCCGATTTGGTACTGAAACAAATCTTTCACCAAATTGCACAACGTACACCTTTTCCAATCCGTTTCATTCCTAAACTTTTAAAATATGGATTCGATCAAGGCTATCTCAATCAATCATTACAACGACAAATGAAAATGATTGATGAACATTTAGAGCATCATTTATGGTTTGCTGGAGATCAGTTTACTACTGCTGATATTTTGATGTGGTTTCCATTACTGGCTTGCTCACAAAATTACAGCCAGTTTAAACATATACACCGTTATCTTGCCCAAATAGAAAACAGACCTGCCTTTAACAATGCTTTAATTAAAGGCCAATGGTCTGCTTCTATATTTCACGCTTACTGGACGACTGCATGGTAATGAAATTATGCAGACTTACGTGAATTTACTTGCCCTTGAATCACCGCTTTAATATTGCCTTTCGCATAATTTAAAAATACCACTAGTGGTGAAAGTTTTGGATTTGGTTTTTTACCCTTGCCAATGGTTTTAAATTGAGCGGCATACCAAATAATTTCCATAATTGCCATTTTATCGACAAATGGTAAGCCTGTTTTAATTGGTTTTACTGCATAGCGAACATCTTGCCCTGCAATTAAACGCTCTGTTAAATCAGTTTCTACTGCAAATGGACGAGCAATACCAATAAAGTCACATGCACCACTTTCAAGCGCAGCGTTCATGCCCTCTACGTTACGAAAACCGCCTGTCACCATAAGCTTACACTTAACATGCTGGCGAATTTTCTCTGCAAAATCTAAAAAGTATGCTTCACGCGCAATTGTACTTGCTTTACGTTTATCAGCCTTAGCTCCAGCCATTGCTGGTGCCTCGTAGGTACCACCTGAGATTTCAATTAAATCGATACCAGCTTCATCCACTGCTTTAAATACTGAAATGACATCTTCTTCGCTAATACCACCACGCTGGAAGTCGGCCGAGTTAAGCTTCACTGAAATGATAAAATTATCTGAAGTCGCTTCACGTACTGCTTTATAAACCTCAAGTAAAAAACGAGTACGATTCTCAACTGAACCGCCCCATTGATCTGTGCGCTTATTGGTTAATGGTGATAAAAACTGACTGATTAAATATCCATGTGCACCATGTAATTGCACTCCTTCAAAACCTGCTTTTTCACAGATTTGAGCTGCTGTGGCAAAACGTTTAATAATATCTAGAATTTCATCATGAGTTAATTCACGTGGCGTTCCAAACATGGTTGCTAAAGCTGGGCTAAAAGGTACGGCTGAAGGCGCTACGGTTTCTTTATTTAAACCTTTTGGACACTGACGACCTGGGTGCGATAATTGAATCAACTGAACCATACCATATTTTTTACCTAATGCCGCCCACTCTTTTAAGCGCTCTAGGTCACGTTCAGTTTCAATAACTACAACACCCGGTTCATTTTTTGCTCCGGCATTTACCATGACATTACCCGTAATTGCACAGCCAAGCTCACCTTTTGCCCATGCACCATATAGACCCAAATGTAAGTCATTTGGTTGGCCTTTATAATTTGCAAGCGCTTCACTCATTGCGCCTTTAATAATTCGGTTTTTAAAGGTGGTATTGCGTATCGTGATGGGTTCAGCAATCTGGTTCATGGTTAACCTCTTTTCTTTGAATTTTAGAGTAATTACTCTAATTTAAATGAGTTATTGGGCATGTCAAGTCATAATCGATAACTGACAATAGCACATGTCAATTTTAAAAAACACAAAAATATGCAACTTTTTGCATAAGGCAAGAATTTTT
>NZ_JABVBF010000170.1 GCF_013344765.1 Acinetobacter lactucae | reverse complement strand
ATTATTGATGGTATGATTATTGATGGTACAACTGATAAAAATCTTATTAACCCTGAAAAAATTTGGAAATATGTTGAATATTTAATTAATGAAGAAATACCTCAACCCGTATCTTAATTTTAAAATTATCTAGGTTTATTATTTTAATACCAAGTTTAAGAGAAAAGTAAAAGAACTTTTTCATTATTTTATAGCTTAGATAATCCTTCATTTTAGTGCACTACTTTAGCTTTCATAATTTCTCTAGGCTTTTTTACAAACTCATATTAGAATCCTGAAAATTTATCACCTTGCACTGATGTATGAAAAAATTTCTAGGTAATTCTATCTTTAAAGCTGTTGGTTGGACCTACAATGTAGATCCTAAAATTCTTGAGAAAAAACAAGTTATTATTGGCTTTGAACATACCTCAAATCTAGACGCAGTGCTATCGATTGCTCTCTTCCAAATTTTAGACATCAAAATTCATACCTTAATAAAAAAGGAACTTTTTAAAGGCCCACTTAAGCCAATTTTGGAAAAACTTGGTGGTATTCCGGTTGACCGTAAAGCAAGTAAAGATATTGTTTCTCAGATGGTTGAACAATTTCAATCACATGAAACTTTTAACTTGGTGATTGCACCTGAAGCTACTCGTGCTAAAGATGGCTCTGAACGTAAACCTATCCGTACAGGTTTTTGGCATATTGCCAAAGCAGCCAATGTTCCGATTGTTTTAATGTATGCCAACGCTCGAAGCAAACAAGGTGGAATCTTAGGTAAAATCTATCCAACAGATTTGCAGAAAGATTTGGAAACGATTAAAGAGCTATACGCGCAATTTGACATTGATGTCAAAATTAACTAATTCAAATTTGACTTGATTTGACCTAATTTCAGACATTAGGTCTTAAGCTTATTATTCTTATTCGATTGGCTAACAAAACGCAGGGCAACAGTTTTCAACAAAACCAAGCCTATGCTAATATTCCAGCACTTTTGCATTTTCTTTTTTGGAGTTCACGTCCATGGCGGGTCATTCTAAATGGGCCAATATTAAGCATCGTAAAGCGAAACAAGATGCAAGTCGCGGTAAAGTTTTTACTAAATATATTCGTGAAATTGTGACTGCTGCCAAACTTGGTGGTGGAGATCCTGCTAGCAACCCTCGTCTGCGTGCAGTAGTAGAAAAAGCTCTCTCAGTTAATATGACACGTGACACCATTAACCGCGCAATCCAACGTGGTGCTGGTGGTGAAGATAATGATGATTTAAAAGAAGTAACTTATGAAGGTTACGGGGTTGGCGGGGTTGCTGTTCTTGTTGAAACAATGACAGATAACTTAAATCGTACAGTACCAGACGTACGTCACTGCTTTAGTAAAACAAATGGTAACTTAGGAACTGCGGGTTCTGTATCTTATCTATTTACTAAACGTGGTGAGATTACTTTTGAAGATGTTTCTTTAGAAGATAAAATCATGGAAGTTGCTTTAGAAGCTGGCGCTGAAGATATTGAAGTTTCTGAAGATGAAATCTTGGTCATCACTTCACCAGAAACTTTCGGTGAAGTTCAGGATGCTCTTGCTGCTGCTGGTTTAAAATCTGACAACGCTGAAGTTGTGATGAGTCCATCTACAAAAGCTGAAATTACAGATGTTGACCAAGCAAAACAAATTCTTAAAATGATTGATATGTTTGAAGACCTTGACGATGTACAAAACGTTTATACCAACGTTGAATTCTCGGATGAAGTTTTAGCTCAACTTGATGCTTAAAATCAAACATTTGAATTAAAGAAAGCGCACCAATTGGTGCGCTTTTTTATAATTTGTTAAGCAAGTTATAACAATTAAATACATTATATTCTTTAATGACAAAGCTCGAATGCAAAGCAACTACGTTGTCGATTTTTCCAATACGTCTTAATAAAATTTCACTGTAGTCATCCATGTTGCGTGCCACAAGCTCCAAAATAAAATCGGCACTTTGCCCTGTTACCAAAAATGCATTGGTTACTTCTGGAATGGCTTCTATTTCAGAAAGAAACTTATCAAATGTTTCACTATCATGCTTGCTCAACGAAACTTGCAATAAAATATGTAAAGTAAAGCCAAGTTTACTAAAATTAATTTCCCTTTTGAGCTGCCCCATAATGTTGGCTTCAATCAGGTGCTTAATCCGGCGGTGCACAGAACTGACTGACAGATTGATCCGTTCTGAGAGTTCATTCAAATTTAAGTCTTCATGAGACAAAATTTCTAGAATTTGTTTATCAAAACGATCTAACTCCACCCTTATCTCCAGCCAGAATTTCAAAGTAAAGACAGTATACCCTATACCTTCACTTCTGCATTGAAAATACAAAGGTTTAAAGGCTGCTAATTTTTTTTATAAAACTTATTTCTTTTATGCCTTTTAAACGTGCAAATAGTTTCATGTACGGTTCATTTTAGAGAGTTAACTTTATGCTTTAATCCGAATTATCTATGTAAAATCCTTATTCTTACTACTATTTGAAGCTAGAAAGGAAGTAATCAGCAAAATTTGTTTGTTTTTCAAGTTTCTTAAAGTTGGCATCATTTTTGTTATGTATTTGCAGGAAAATTTTTATCCATGTCGGGGGAGTTCCTGTGAATAAAATCAAAACACTAGTGTTAGCAATGAGTTCTTTAGGTGCAATGAGCGTAACAATGCCTGTGCATGCCGCTACAGATGCTGAAGTTAATGCCTTACGAGATGAAGTAAAAGAGTTAAAGCAACTCATCCAGAAACTATCTGATCAACAAAAAACAGCTTTAACTGTCAGTGCTCCAGCAACAATTCCCTCAGCACCAGCGTCTCTTACACCTCCAGCATCAAAACCAGGATGGATGGCAATGGCAGATGGACAAACCCAAGTTAAGCTTTATGGAAATGTTCGAGTAGATGCAACCTACGACTTTAAAGGTTCAAATGGAAGCATTTCAAATGGTGCTAACTATCCTTTAAATAAAGATGACCCAAGACAAGATTCACTAAATGTATCAGCTGCAACTTCACGAATTGGCCTAGATATTACTCGCCCAACGCAGTATGGAGATTTAACAGGTAAAATTGAAGCCGATTTCATGGGTGGTGGTGGCGATAATGGAGCTGGAACCTTCCGTGTTCGCCACGCCTATATGTCATTAGGTAAATGGTTAGCAGGCCAAACAACTTCACCTTTTGTAAATACCGATACATCACCAGAAACACTAGACTTTACTGGTGCAGTCGGAACAGGAACCACTCGTACTGTACAAGTCCGATATACTCAACCAATCAATGTACAGCAAAAAATATTAATTGCCCTAGAAGGTGGCGATGTTGAAAAAGTAAGTAATGCCGCAGGAGGCAGTCGCTTCCCTGCTCTAACTACACGCTATGACTTTAAAACTACAGATAATAAAGGCTTATTACAGTTACATGGGCTTGCGCATGAAAATCGAGTGGCTCCAAAAGATAGCTCATCTGAAGAAAAATTTGGCTGAGGTGTAGGTGTCGGGGGGCAAATATGATTTAACGCCTCAAGATAGTTTAGTAGCTAACTATTATCATGTTAAAGGAGATGGTCGATATTTATCTTATAGCAATTCTGCTTATGCTTATGACACAACAACACAAGACATTAATTTAGGTGAATTTGATAGTGCAGTGATTGGGTATCAACGAAAATGGAGCCCTATTCTCCGCTCTACTTTTGCTATAGGAGGCATTCAATATAAAGATGATAGTGTCTATGCAAATAGTAATTTAACCAGCACCAGCTATAACAAAGAAATTTATAATGCTTTGGTCAATTTAATTTGGAATCCAGTTAAAAATATTGATTTAGGTGCAGAATACACATATGGCCAGCGTGAAACTTTTGCAGGTGATAAGGGAGACTATTCTCGTATCAATCTCTTAGCAAAATATAACTTCTAAGAATTAGATAAAAAAGAGCCTTTAAAGGCTCTTTTTTTATTAGAGGTATTAATGCATCGCCTGAATTTTTTCTAAGAACAATTTAGCGCGTTCATGACGAGCTTCTAAATTATCAAAGAATTCATGTGTTGGGCAGTCTTCTAAAATTTTACCTTCATCCATAAAAATTAATCGATTAGATACTCTTTTAGCAAAGCCCATTTCATGGGTAACACACATCATGGTCATGCCTTCATGTGCAAGTTGCACCATAACTTCAAGAACCTCACCCACCATCTCAGGATCAAGTGCAGAAGTTGGTTCATCAAACAACATACAGATTGGGTCCATAGACAAGCCACGCGCAATCGCTACACGTTGCTGCTGCCCACCCGACAACTGACCCGGAAATTTATCTTTATGAGCAAGTAAACCTACACGCTCTAAATATTTCAGACCTTTTGCACGAGCATCTGCAACTGAACGCTTTAACACTTTAACTTGAGCAATCGTCAAATTTTCCAAAACAGTCATGTGTGGAAAAAGTTCAAAGTGCTGAAAGACCATTCCTACTCGTGAACGAAATTTAGCAAGATCTGTTTTTGGATCTTTAAGCGAAATCCCATCAACAATAATGTCACCTTGTTGAAATGGCTCTAAAGCATTTACTGTTTTGATGAGTGTTGATTTTCCAGAACCAGATGGTCCACACACAACAACGACATCACCTTTTTCAATACTCGTCGTGCAATCTGTTAAAACCTGAAAATCACCATACCATTTAGAGATATGTTGGATGTCTATCATTGGCATTTAAAATCTCCAATTAGCGAATGATGGCAATTTTTTGCTGTAAGCGTTTGACCAATTGCGACAGCACAAACGAACTACAGAAGTACACTACAGCGACGATTAAATAGAATGTTGCTTTTGTTTCAGGTCCATAAGTATTAGCCAAAGTATCTGCACGACCTAAAAAGTCTGGTGCACTGATCACATAAACTAATGAAATGTCCTGAAATAGAATGATTGTTTGAGTTAACAATACTGGGAGCATGTTACGGAAGGCTTGAGGTAGGACCACGTAGCGCATTGATTGACCGTAGGTAAAACCTAGCGCATAGCCTGCATGTACCTGACCCTTAGAAATAGACTGAATTCCAGAACGTACAATTTCCGAGAAAAAAGCTGCTTCAAAAATGGCAAAAGTTACAACGCTCGAAAACAACGGCCCCCAATAGGTATCAGATTGAAACTCAAATATTTTCGGCAACAAAAAGTAGAAGATAAAGATCACCTGAATCAGTGGAATACCACGAAACAGATCAACATAAAATTTTGCAAAATTACTTGCGATAGCATTGCTAGATAAACGCATCATTGCCAATGGGGTTCCGATGAGGATACCACCCATCATTGCTAATACCGTTACGGTAAGCGTAAAAATGAAACCTTCTTTAAGTGCTGCAATCACATCAGGATTTTGTAATAAAGAAAAATCCATAATTACTTCCCTCCTGAACCTAAGCCAGGTACAGCCATTCGTTTCTCAATCCATGCCATCAAAAACTTAATGCTATAAGTGATAATCAAATAAACAGGTGTTGAGAGAATAAGAATGATAATGTCCTGAGAAGTTTCTTCACGCATAGTTTTCGTGTAAGCAAAGAAATTCAAAACACTCAACGCATATAAAACAGCTGAGTTTTTGAAAACGTTCATTGCTTCAGACGTAATCGTTGGCCATACAGTGCGATATGCAACTGGTAAAATGACATAACGATAACTTTGTGCTGTCGTAAAACCCATAGCTGAAGCCGCAAACTTCTGTCCACGAGAAACGGTATTAATTCCGGCACGTATGTGCTCAGATACACGGGCAGCCGTGTAGAGACCTAATGCAAAAACACCAATAACCGCAGGTTGCTGATTTAAAATATTTTTCCACCAACCACCAGCAACTACATCCCCACTACCTGCACTTAAGCTGTCCGGTAAAAACTCCGGAAAAACAAAAGCCCAGAAGAATAGTTGCACAATGAGTGGAATATTACGGAAAATTTCAACGTAACAATTGCCGATAAATGCGAGAGGTTTGTTGGGTAATGTACGAATTACCCCGAGGAGAGAACCTAATAAAAATGCGATAAGAAAGGCTATAATAGCTGTCCAAACCATAGTAAAGACACCTGAACCTAACATCTGTAACCATGTGGGTGCCTCAGCATAAGCATTGTAGCTTGAGCTACCAATAGCTTTACAAACTGATTCTGCCCATGCGGCTTTATCGACACCATATTCATTAGACTCCGCACAGAATATAGTCCAGTTTAGCGAGCCGACTGACATGTTTGCCCCTTAAATTAATATCTTTAGAAAATAGACCACTTGTGCAAATGCATCTTTACACTTACACAAGTAAATTTAGGACAAAAAGATCCAGTTAGATTCCTGCATCTGTTGGGTGAGCTTTTAATTTCTTATAAGATGAACTTTGTTGCATGTTCAAATTAGTGTTTTTTGGTGGAATTGGTGATAAGAACCACTTCTTATATAAAGCGTCCATTTGACCAGTTTTCCATAAATTATTTACAGTACGATCTGCAACTGCTTTAAATTTTGGATCGTCTTTAGCAAGCATAATTCCGTAAGGTTCAGATGAAAGTACCGGACCCACAATTGCAAAAGCTTTAGGTGTAGAAGACTTCGCAATCAATCCTGCTAAAATATTATCATCCATTACAAATGCAGCAGCGCGGCCAGATGCCATCATGGCAAAAGAGTCAGCGTGATCTTTACCATAAATATTTTGAACATTAACTGCCTGACCTTTTTCATTCATCTTGATGTATTTGTCAGATGTAGTACCTTGAGTGGTAACAACTGCTTTACCATTTAAGTCTGCCAAACTCTTAATGCCAGAGGTGGCTTTAACCGCCATACGCACTTCTGTTGCATAGTAGTTTGTTGAGAAACCAACTTGTTGCTGACGTTGTTTAGAGTTTGTGGTCGTACCACATTCCATATCGATATTGCCTGCCAAAAGCTCAGGAATACGTGTTGATGAAGTTACTGCCTTGTACTCAACTTTTAGGCTAGGCATTTTCAATTCTTTTTTAATATCATTTGCAAACTGGTTACAGATATCGACTGCATAACCTACTGGTTTACCTGCAACAACATATGAAATTGGATCTGAGGATTCTCGATGACCAATTACGATTTTTCCGGTACTCTTAATTTTAGCTAATGTATCTGCTGCTTGAATTTGAGAAGTAGCACCAACCGTACAAAGCATAACTGTTGAAATAATGAGAGAGGTTGCAGAACGTTTCATAAGAACTCCTTGATGATCATTCTCCCTATTTATCTATAGAATCATTCATATAGAGCAATAGAGTGATTTATTATTAAATTGCAATTATCGAGCCAACTTTTCCAAGTTGGACACATCCATTTGCTTCACTTATTTTATTCAATGGTTTTGCAGAATTAATACCTTTAAAACTGCTCACATGTTTCTACTTTAATCTATGTTTTAATCTTCTGTCTATTATTAAGC